>NZ_JAAVJS010000794.1:0-294 GCF_012037625.1 Tamlana crocina | reverse complement strand
ATACTGTTTCGATCCATTAAACCGGTAAAAATGGATCATTTCTAAAGACATTACTCAGCCTGGGAGTCCTGCGTTTGTTTGACTTGATAAGTGACATAGCTGTAATTTTTAATTAGACATTAATTATGCACTAAATTAAAATCCGGTCCTCCATAGATTCATGATAAATGTCAGGGAGACAAACAATTAAGAAGAAATTAGCAATCCTGATTTAGTGGATATTCCGAAGCTTTTGAAGATCCAGGATCCTGATGTTGCGGCCAATAATATCTATAATTCCGTCGGTTTTTAAAG
>NZ_JAAVJS010000793.1:0-294 GCF_012037625.1 Tamlana crocina | reverse complement strand
AAGATTTCTAATAAAGAAGCGGTCATTAACTCCGTCTCCGTTTGGAGAGAAAGCTTCGGGAAACTCACAGCTTTCCAGGGTGATGGTTACAGCAAGTCGTTCTGAACTCTCACAGTCTGAATCTGTACCGGTTGAGGTAGCATAATAAGTTATCCCATCCCTAAGGGTTGTAGAAGTAGTTAGAACGTCACCACCGGTTTGGGTTGCATACCAGGTAATATCTCCATTTGCAGATACAAACTCTTCAAGATCGGCTAAAGTGGCATTGTCTGATTCACAGAACACATTTCCGGT
>NZ_JAAVJS010000792.1:0-294 GCF_012037625.1 Tamlana crocina | reverse complement strand
GGAATTAAATAAATCCTAAAGAGGCCCGATAGAATTTTAGTTCCAGTTATTTTTAAAAAAAAGAATTGCTATGAGAAAGATTATCAGAGCCCTTTTAGCGGGTTGGGGCGCAAAGAAATTAGGAGGTAAGACCGGGTGTGGATGCTTAGGCACCATAGTGGTTTTTATCATACTTTGGTGGCTTCTGTCCAATCTTGGGATCTGATAATCCTTTCTTCTACTGGAAAAAATATCCGAAGCCTGTGGTGAACATGATGAGGCCATAGAAGTAATGCTCCAAACTTACATTCAGTA
>NZ_JAAVJS010000791.1:0-294 GCF_012037625.1 Tamlana crocina | reverse complement strand
AAGAAAAAGAATATGTCCTGCCAAAGCAATTTCTTAGGTCCGGCACTTCCATAGGAGCAAATGTTGCCGAAGCTAATGGAGCAATATCAACTGCAGATTTTTCTTCAAAGGTATCCATAGCATACAAAGAAAGTCTTGAGACTAAATTCTGGCTTAGGTTGTTCGAAGCTACCGATTACATTGGGGCCGAAGAATTCCAGGACATGTTTGAGAAAGCTGATGAACTCTCCAGGATCATGTACAGTATCTTGAAAAAAACCAGGATGAATAAGTAATTTTTTGAGTGATAATTGG
>NZ_JAAVJS010000790.1:0-294 GCF_012037625.1 Tamlana crocina | reverse complement strand
AGCCGGTTACAAGATCGAAGGCCTGTGGATAAGCGGAATTCAGCGCAGGCTTACTGCTAAAAACCTGCTTTTTCCTGTTAAGCTTGTGAAGAGCTTGTGGAAAGCGCGGGATATTATAAAGAAATTTCAGCCGGATGTGGTGATAGGGACCGGTGGATTTGCCAGCGGACCTTTACTGCAAATGGCAAACAGGGAAAATATCCCCACTTTGATCCAGGAGCAGAATTCCTATCCCGGAATTACCAATAAATTACTGGCAAAAGGTGCAAATACCATTTGTACTGCCTACCCCGA
>NZ_JAAVJS010000789.1:0-295 GCF_012037625.1 Tamlana crocina | reverse complement strand
AGAATATTGTTCCAGATTCGGTCAAAATAGTCTCTTTTGGTAATAAAGACCGATTTTGCCTTATCGAGGGTATCCAGGCTTAGGTTGATTTTCTTAAGGCCGATTTTCTGAAAAAGATCCAGATATTTATCCAGCATAATGCCGTTTGTGGTGATCTTTAAAGTCACTCCAAGTTTTGCCAGTTCCTCAACCAAATAGCCAAAATTCTTTCGAACCAGGGGTTCCCCGCCGGTAAGCCGGATCGTATCTACGCCCAGATCCCTAAAAGTTCTGGAAAGTTCAATGATCTCTTCCA
>NZ_JAAVJS010000788.1:0-295 GCF_012037625.1 Tamlana crocina | reverse complement strand
AAGTAGTGTTGTCAATGACTTCAGCCACAAGGCTTTCATCCTCTCCAAAATAGAGTTTGTTCCCTATCCTTATTTTCCTGGCAGGATCTACCAGCACATCCCATAAACGGGTTTCAGCATTTAATTCTCTCAACAAAAACACTTCGATACGGGCACCGGTCTTCTCCTTATTTCCGAACAAACGTGCAGGAAAAACCTTAGTATTGTTCAATACCATCACGTCCTGTGGCTCGAAATAATCGATAAGATCTTTGAATTGTTTGTGCTCAATAGTTTGATCTTTACGGTTCAAAAC
>NZ_JAAVJS010000787.1:0-295 GCF_012037625.1 Tamlana crocina | reverse complement strand
ATTCCCCGGAACGGGAGATTCTCCCAGATCCTGAATGGCGACAATGTTTCGGGTGTCGGTCAAATTCTGAACATTATTTGTTCTGTTGGTTACCCACACCTGCACCCGGGTAATCTGTACATTGGAATTTATAAAAGGATAATTTTCCAACGCTTCATCATAGTGGTCTCTAAAATAATGAGCAAGGAAGAAGTGGCGGTTCTCATCATATTCATTAGCAAACCTGTCAAACTCCTGCACGGTAGCACCACCTTCAACATTTACTGTTCTTCTTTCCGATTTCTGTTCAGAAAAA
>NZ_JAAVJS010000786.1:0-295 GCF_012037625.1 Tamlana crocina | reverse complement strand
AAAAAGAAGCCCTCATTTCCCGTAAATGACAGGTTTCATAAATACCTTGCAAAATATAACCGCAATACAAAAATCCCCGTTTTTTATGATGACCTGCTCCGGTTTTCGGGATCAATAGTCGTTTACGATCAGCATGAAGAGGATACTTACTGGGTGCGGTGCTATTATCCGGATTATGAAAGGGATGATATTGATAACAGCCTAAAGCAGGTTTATACTATCCTACATTCTGACGGGAGCGATGATTCCCTGGAGTTTCTCAATGTTGATGCTATTGACTACTGCACCTTCGGAA
>NZ_JAAVJS010000785.1:0-296 GCF_012037625.1 Tamlana crocina | reverse complement strand
AAAGAGTTGCGGGTTGAAAAATCTGTTGCCTGTCCTCCGAAGCTTTATTCATCCTCCATAGCAATTTGCGGAGGAGGAGCGAAGGAGGGCCGGTTTCCTGTTGACTGTTTCACAAAAAAAACTGCCAACTGAAAACTGCGCACTGCCTACTGAAGATTGGGTTGCGGGTTGTGGGTTGAAAAAACTGTTGCCTGTCCTCCGAAGCTTTATTTATCCTCCATAGCAATTTGCGGAGGAGGAGCGAAGGAGGGCCGGTTTCCTGTTGTTTGTCCTTCGAAGCTTTTGGGAGGTGTTCT
>NZ_JAAVJS010000079.1:0-641 GCF_012037625.1 Tamlana crocina | reverse complement strand
CAGATCCAGAAGAATACTTCCGCAGAGATTATTCTTCCCTCTGCAGAAACTGTGAATTATAAGGAGGCTCTTATTTTTGCATTTTTGGGAGTTCTTAAATTACGGGGAGAGATCAATGTTTTAAGCTCGGTAACAGGGGCTTCCAGGGATCATTCATCGGGAGTTATATATTCCTGATTCATGATCGAAATCAACTTTTAGAGAAAATTACTTAATTATATTTGCATCAAATTTTATGACCATTATGAAAGAATTATTGAATTTATATCAAAATAAAGCCCCGGAAATTGTTTTTAATTGGAAAGATCCGGAAACTGACGCCGAAGGATGGGCAGTGATCAACTCTCTTAGAGGCGGTGCAGCAGGTGGCGGTACCAGGATGAGAAAGGGCCTTGACATGAATGAAGTTTTGTCTTTGGCAAAGACCATGGAGGTAAAATTCACCGTCTCCGGTCCCGCAATTGGTGGGGCAAAATCGGGTATCAACTTCGATCCTAATGATCCCCGCAAAAAAGGAGTTTTAGAGCGCTGGTTCAAGGCGGTTTCCCCACTTTTAAAAAATTATTATGGTACCGGGGGAGACCTTAATGTTGATGAAATTCATGAAGTAATTCCTATTACTGAAGATTCCGGAGTATGGC
>NZ_JAAVJS010000784.1:0-296 GCF_012037625.1 Tamlana crocina | reverse complement strand
AGAGTACTGTTCATATTCGCTGGTAGCGATCTTCCTTCTGAATTTTACTTCTGTGTCGCTGTTCTTATCTGCATAAATATTTATTTCAACTGTCCCACTACCGGTTTTGATATCTTCCAGATCCTGATAATGACGAAGATTCAAAGAAACCGGGAGATGCTGAATGTCTTTCATTTCAATGACCAGGTTGATTGGATAAAGATGTAATAGATCCAGGTCTAGACTTAGACTCTTTCCAATATATGGTATTTCAAAAACGCTTTGATGATAATCCCAGATATAAGGTTTGTCTTCTA
>NZ_JAAVJS010000783.1:0-296 GCF_012037625.1 Tamlana crocina | reverse complement strand
CAATGTTTGTTTACGATTCCTGGTCAATACCCTTATTTCACTTTTGATCTTATGGGTTGCTTTTCGCAGTTGGGGGATCATCAAATTTTCTGCACTTATTTATCTTGGCTTTTTCCTGGTGCTTTTTCCGCTTTTTATTTACCTCATGCTTCATGTGCAGCCGGAAGATTATCTGGCAGCTTTCTATGTTAGAAGGTTTTTAGCGCATCCGCTGCTTATCCTTATTTTACTGCCGGCTTTCTATTATTACAGGCTTAGCAGCGGCGTCAAAAATTAGAATTGCGGGCGTATCATTA
>NZ_JAAVJS010000782.1:0-297 GCF_012037625.1 Tamlana crocina | reverse complement strand
CTCATTATAGTTTCATTTTATGTTCAAGGTATTTTAGCAGCCTCTCCACAGCTTCCTCTACAGATTCTTCTTCCGTTTTGATTTCAAAATCTGGTGAGTCCGGAGCCTCGTAAGGAGAACTTATTCCCGTGAAATTTTTAATCTCTCCGTTCCTGGCTTTTTCGTAAAATCCTTTCACATCTCTTTCTTCACAGATCTCAAGAGGAGTGTTCACATAAATTTCGAGGAAATTGTCCTTTCCAATAATCTCCTTTGCCTGCTCCCGGTCTTCTTTTAAAGGAGAAATAAAGGCCGTGA
>NZ_JAAVJS010000781.1:0-297 GCF_012037625.1 Tamlana crocina | reverse complement strand
ACCACAACTCGCGGAGCATCTTTATGGGAAGGGAAAAGCCCCAGGGGATGACCGGAGTTCATCACCAGGGTTTGTTCTTCGGTCATTTCGGCCAGGTATTTCATCACCAGCCTGTATTGGGCCCAATTCTGAAATACAGCTCCGTTGCCTCCGTAGGTGATCAATTCATGTGGATGCTGTGCCACCCTGGGATCCAGGTTGTTTTGGATCATAAGCATGATGCCTTTCGCCTGTTCACACTTCCCGGGATATTCAGAAATTGGCCGTGCGTACATTTCATAATCGGGCCGCAGGCGA
>NZ_JAAVJS010000780.1:0-297 GCF_012037625.1 Tamlana crocina | reverse complement strand
CCGCCTCTGCCTTTTCCAGGTCAACAGAAACAGATTGTACTCCCTCCACCTTTTTGAGGGTTTCCTCCACATGGGATCTACAACCGCTACAGGTCATTCCTGTCACCTCGTACTTTTCCTTTGACCCTTTAGAATGAATGTGGTAACTGTCACCGTCTTTTTGCAGCGCATCTTCAAAAACACCTATTTGAATATGCCGCTTCATTTCCACCTCAGCTTCGGCTTTTTCAAGATCTACGGAAGCAGATTTCACTCCGTCGACCTTTTTAAGCGTCTCCTCAACATGTGACCGACAAC
>NZ_JAAVJS010000779.1:0-297 GCF_012037625.1 Tamlana crocina | reverse complement strand
ACAGATTATATTTTCAGGAGGTATGAACATACTGCGCTGCTGGCGACCTATATCACTTTTAAGCGGCGGGCAGTGATACGGGAGCTGGGGAAAGTTTTTGGTTTGCCCAAGACAGAGATCGACAAACTGTCTTCGGGATATTTTGATCCCAAAAGCCTGGATGAGATGGAGAAGCTGGTTTTTCGCTACAGTTCTCTCATCGCCGGTTTTCCAAATTACCTGAGCGTACATTCCGGCGGAATTGCCATTTTACAGGAGCCCATTCACCAATATGCCGGTACCTTTTTGCCGCCCAAA
>NZ_JAAVJS010000778.1:0-297 GCF_012037625.1 Tamlana crocina | reverse complement strand
AATCTCCTCTTGCGTTCAAGGTACTTGCTTTTACCACTCTTGGGAAATCTGTATTTGGATTCTCAGGGGTCCAAGGTTGGATACCTGCTCTATAGTTACTATCGTCATCAAAACGATCGATAATACTTCTGAATCCATTATATACGGTAGCTCCGAAAGAACCGATCCAGTTCATCGAGAAGTCGAATCCTTTATAACTGGCGTTTCCATTGAGTCCCATTTCGAAGTCAGGCCATGGACTTCCTACCACAGCTCTATCCTCATTGGTGATCTCTCCATCATCATTCACATCCTTAA
>NZ_JAAVJS010000777.1:0-297 GCF_012037625.1 Tamlana crocina | reverse complement strand
AATTATCCCGTTGCCGGTTCCCTGTTGCCTGTTCCGGTTCTGGAAATCCAAAATTAAACCCCTGGACCTTATTCTTTAAAGGACTAATTTTTGTATTTCCTTCTCCAGGCTCTCCGGTTTTGTGACGGGAGCAAATCTTTTTACCGGTTTGCCGGTGCGGTCGATAAGGAACTTTGTGAAATTCCATTTGATCTTACTTCCAAGGATCCCGCCAAGTTCCTTTTTAAGGTACTTGAAAAGCGGGTGGCCATTATTTCCATTCACATCAACCTTGGCAAACATCGGAAAATCAACGCC
>NZ_JAAVJS010000776.1:0-298 GCF_012037625.1 Tamlana crocina | reverse complement strand
AGATCTCCTTAAAGTTGAGATCTATAAGCTTTCGCTTAGGGGAGATTTCGTAAAGCCAGTCGTCGCTTTCTTTATTGTTCATTAAAATCCTATCTGGCGTAAAAATATAAATTATTCGTCAGCTCTACCTATCTCTAATATTAGATTTAAAAGACAGTAAAATCAACTCTACATTATTATCTGCCTATGAATAATTAAATTTAGTAACATCTAATGAAGTACCATCAAAAACTAAAATTCATAACCCAGGATTTCTATATCTTTCCGATAATAATTTTCTACTAATTCGTGTGCTTTC
>NZ_JAAVJS010000775.1:0-298 GCF_012037625.1 Tamlana crocina | reverse complement strand
CTGAATTCTTGTTTTAGCCTCATCAAAGTCAAGGATAACAACGTTCAGTTTTTGATCAAGTTCAACGATCTCATTTGGATGGTTGATTCTTGACCAGCTAAGATCTGTGATGTGGATAAGTCCATCAACACCTCCCAGGTCAACGAATACACCGTAAGAAGTGATGTTCTTAACAGTACCTTCAAGTACCTGACCTTTTTCAAGCTGCCCGATAATTTCTTTTTTCTGCTCTTCGATATCTGCTTCGATAAGCGCTTTGTGAGAAACAACAACGTTTTTAAATTCGTGGTTGATCTTC
>NZ_JAAVJS010000078.1:0-649 GCF_012037625.1 Tamlana crocina | reverse complement strand
GCCACATCCCCAAGCGGGGTAGATGTTCCGTGGGTGTTGATGTGGTCTACATCTTCAGGATTAAGTTCTGCATTCTTAAGACAGGTTTCCATCACAGCAACTACTCCTATTCCTTCAGGGTGTGGAGCAGTCATGTGATAAGCATCAGATGATAATCCGCCTCCAACTACTTCAGCATAGATCTTCGCACCTCTTGCCTTGGCATGTTCATATTCTTCAAGAATAAGAGCACCCGCACCTTCACCTAAGACAAAGCCATCCCGGGTTGCATCAAATGGTCTTGAGGCTGTTTCGGGGCTTTCATTCCTTGTGGAAAGGGCATGCATGGCATTAAATCCACCCATTCCTGCAGGAGCAACAGCCGCTTCACTTCCTCCCGTCACTATGACATCGCTATAACCAAGTCTAATGGTATTCAAAGCATCGATAAGGGCGTTGGCTGCCGAAGCACAGGCCGAAACCGTTGTATAGTTTGGGCCCATAAAGCCATGTTTGATCGAGATATTGCCGG
Source organism: Tamlana crocina (assembly GCF_012037625.1). Classification (NCBI taxonomy): domain Bacteria; kingdom Pseudomonadati; phylum Bacteroidota; class Flavobacteriia; order Flavobacteriales; family Flavobacteriaceae; genus Tamlana; species Tamlana crocina. Next base: position 138 of record NZ_JAAVJS010000078.1, on the reverse strand, counting down.
GGGCGATATCGGCGATCATTTTAGGAATAAAGAAAGGATTGAACCTTGGGGTTCCATCGCCTTTTCCAAAAGCCAGCACCTCATCCTGGAATGTTTCAAGTCCACCTATCCCGGCTCCCCAGATAACTCCAACACGAA
>NZ_JAAVJS010000774.1:0-298 GCF_012037625.1 Tamlana crocina | reverse complement strand
AAAGCCTTGCTTAATCTGGGATACCACTCCGGAGGAGCACCAATTTCACGGCCATCTTCTAAAGAAAAGAAAACTTTTTCATCCCTGAAGAATACATCCCTAATATTTATATCAGTCTTAACTGTTTTCATTTCCGTGAAACTTATCCCATTTTCTAAGAAAGTAGAACCGGTTTTGCTTTACTATTTCCAGAAAAGTATGAATAACCTGTTTCTGCATATTGTAATTGTACATCAAATTTAGCAATTCCAGATTGATCTTTATCTCACCTCCCTTGCCCTCAACATGAATATGTTTC
>NZ_JAAVJS010000773.1:0-298 GCF_012037625.1 Tamlana crocina | reverse complement strand
AAGATCGTTACTAATCTTGCTGTTCTTGAAGTTACCGAAAAAGGTTTTAAGCTGCTAGAAAGAGCTCCCGGAGTAAGCGTGGAAGAAATAAAAGAAGCTACCGAGGGTACCTTGATCGTAGAAGGAGAAATTCCTGAAATGAAACTATAAAAGAAAGACCTCCAAGGTTTTCAAAACCTTGGAGGTCTATTTTTTCATATATGCTTCAGACCTACAAGATCTACAAAAGAACTTGCAGGGCCCGAATTAATCCAGGATCGAAGTGGAATTCTTTTCAAGGTTCACCAGGAAATCCAGG
>NZ_JAAVJS010000772.1:0-298 GCF_012037625.1 Tamlana crocina | reverse complement strand
AAGACTCTCTACCGATAAGGCTCGCGTTAACCACGTATTGAACTTTTCCAAATCAAAGCAGCTTACCTTTCAGGAAATAGATGAACAATTTTTAAGGAAATTTAAAATCTACTTACGTAAAAAACACAGCCTATCAGAAAGGTCAATAGTAAATAATCTTATAGTGATTAGGACTATCTATAATAGAGCTATTAAATTGGATATAGTAGATAGAAAACTCTATCCCTTCGGTTCTGATAAAATACGAATTAAATTCCCAGAAACCGAAAAAATAGGTCTAACCAGAAATGAGGTCATA
>NZ_JAAVJS010000771.1:0-298 GCF_012037625.1 Tamlana crocina | reverse complement strand
AAGCTAAATTCCCCTGCTTCATCATAAAATCCGCAGGTCTGCATGAGCGCATTGATCCTTTTCACCTGTCTGCCGGTAAGAAATTCCCGGTCTGAGCCCATGACCTTTCCGTCGTTAGCAAAAATGATAGAGGCATTGGAAAGATCGCGGCACGACATGGAGATGGAGCATTGATGGAAATAAAAATCCAGTACGTCCTCGACTGAGTTTTCAATATTTCCGAAGGATTTTAGATAATTCACCATAGCGTAATTGCGGTAGCCTTCAGATCTTTCAGAAGCCGCAACCACAGGATCGT
>NZ_JAAVJS010000770.1:0-298 GCF_012037625.1 Tamlana crocina | reverse complement strand
GGTAGCTTAAGCGAACCGCCTGTTCCTTTAATTCGGGGCTGTAATATCGTTTTTTCATGTTTCTAAGATATTTGTTTTGTAACAAACGGTCTTAAATTTTATGTCCGAGTAAAGGTAGCAACTCCAATATCCAACTCGAAAATTATACAAAACAAAAAACCCTCCACTTATATAAGTGAAGGGTCCTGAAAAAGGCAACGACCTACTCTCCCGCAAATGCAGTACCATCGGCGCTAACGGGCTTAACTACTCTGTTCGGAATGGTAAGAGGTGAGCCCCGTCGCTATAACCACCTTAA
>NZ_JAAVJS010000769.1:0-299 GCF_012037625.1 Tamlana crocina | reverse complement strand
ATTCCGCCGCCGCCGTATTCGGGAGAGACCATCATTCCCAAAAATCCGAGTTCCCCCATCTTTTTGATCTGTTCCTTCGGGAACTCCTGTTTTTCGTCTCTTTCGATCACTCCGGGCAGCAATTCGCTCTTTGCAAAATCACGTGCCGCATCGCGGATCATTATATGTTCTTCAGTTAAATTAAAATCCATTCGGTAATTTTTTAGAATTGTTGAATTTTGGTTGCCAAAGATACCGTTTTACAAGCATTTTTTCAATTGAGTTGGCTATTTTTACCGGCATGAAAAAAAATAACTATA
>NZ_JAAVJS010000768.1:0-299 GCF_012037625.1 Tamlana crocina | reverse complement strand
CCTCTTTTAAACATCGTATATGTTGCCACGCCACATAGTTTTCATCATTCCCATACCCTGCTCTGCCTTCGTGCCGGTAAAGCAGTATTATGCGAAAAACCTTTTGCACTAAATAAGCAGCAGGTTGAGGAGATGATTGCCGTGGCCCGGCAAAATAATGTGTTTTTAATGGAGGCCATGTGGACTCCTTTCCTGCCTCACATCAAATTTGTAAAAGATATCATAGATTCTGAAAGATACGGGAAGGTGAAATCCCTGAGTGCCGATTTTGGTTTTCAAACTCCCTTTGATGCAGAAGG
>NZ_JAAVJS010000767.1:0-299 GCF_012037625.1 Tamlana crocina | reverse complement strand
CATTCGAGGATCTCAATTGCTGGAAAGCCGCCAGGGAACTACGAATGGAAATCTCAGATCTTATTCGAAAATTTCCCCAATCTGAAAAATTTGAATTAGTTTCACAAATGAGAAGAGCCTCACGCTCAGTTACTCTTAATATTGCAGAAGGATATGGAAGATTCCATTTTAAAGAGAATATTCAATTCTGCCGGGTTTCAAGAGGTTCTTTATATGAATTACTAGATCAATTTATAACCGCTCATGATGAAGGTTATATTGATGAAAAATAATTTTTTGAAAAAAGGCTAAAGGTTGTC
>NZ_JAAVJS010000766.1:0-299 GCF_012037625.1 Tamlana crocina | reverse complement strand
CAAATACGTTATCCCGACTGTTACGGAATTGACATGGCAAGGCTGGAAAACCTGGTTGCATTTCAGGCAACACTGGAATTGCTAAAGGAAAGCGATCAATATCACATCATAGAGGAGGTTTACCAAAAATGTAAACAGCAGGTGGACCTGGAGGATAATGAAGTGCAAAATTTTGTAAAGGAGATCTATGATCCCTTTACCGATGAACAGATCTCAGATAAAATTGCCGAACTACTTAGCGATGAAAGCATTAAAGCTGAAGTAAAGATCATCTTTCAAAAAGTCGAAAATTTGCATAG
>NZ_JAAVJS010000765.1:0-300 GCF_012037625.1 Tamlana crocina | reverse complement strand
AAATCCCAGCCGGGAATGACAGGAAAGGGATGCGGCATCATATCCTTGTAATAACCTTTGGTAATTACAGCATCCACAGGATTTACTCCCGCAGCCTTAATCTTTACCAGAATTTCTCCTTCCTTTAATTCCGGAACCTCCATGGTACCGACCTCTACCCCCTTGGGTCCGTTGAACTTATTGAATTTTGCAGCTCTCATTTCTTTCTTCATAATTTCCTTTTCTCTTTAATTTCAGAATTAATAGGAGTTCAGGCAAAAAAGTTCTATTAAAGCTTTACTAAAGTTGCAAAGCCAATAA
>NZ_JAAVJS010000077.1:0-650 GCF_012037625.1 Tamlana crocina | reverse complement strand
CCATTGCTGCATGCAGACGGAACAGGCGATCAATTCAGGGAACTTCCATATCCTAAAACCACGTAAAGCCCTCAACAAAGCTTTTTTAAAGGTCAAGCCTAACCGCTCCCAAATCGAGCAGTTTAAGCAGCATCTCATTCAGCTGCTGGACAGGACGAACGATACCGAAAGTGAGGAGTTCCACAAGAACCTCGTGACCGATTTTCTGAAGAAGACCTACTACGATCCCAATCATTTTATCAATACCAAAGGCCGTACAGATCTTGTCATTCACAACGGCAACAAGGCCAAAACCAGCGTGGGCGTTATTATTGAAGCCAAAAAACCCACCAGTAGGGCAGAGATGCTTAGCCGGGAGAAGATCAACTGCAAGGCATTCCAGGAGCTGGTGCTGTACTACCTGCGGGAGCGCATTAACCACAAGAACCTCGAGGTGAAATACGTGGTGGCGACCAATATCAACGAATGGTTCATTTTTGACGCCAACTTCTTTGAAAAGGCTTTTGCGCAGAACAAGAAATTAGTTCATCAGTTTATCGATTTTGAGGCCGGAAGGCTGGCCGGAAAAACGACCGACTTCTTCTATAAGGAAATAGCGGAACCCTTTATTGCTGAAATGCAGCAGGAAGTGGAATTCACTTACTTCGATA
>NZ_JAAVJS010000764.1:0-300 GCF_012037625.1 Tamlana crocina | reverse complement strand
AATCTTAGTCATCCAGGCCTACTTCTTTTCTAATTTTTTCCCAGCGGTCAGATTTGGACTTCTTAGTTAGCTCCTCTATCTCTTTCTCTGTAGCTTCCGATTTTGAGGTTAGCTCCTCATATCGCAAATAATCTAGAATAGACTGAATTTTAGATGCCTTCGTACCCGCAGAAAAACGCACCAATATTTCATTGTTTTTACGTTCTACAATCATAACTCTCGTTTTACCAAATTTATATATAATATTTTATTTCTTAATCCTACTGAATAACTATGACTTAACTCCCTACCCGCAACCCG
>NZ_JAAVJS010000763.1:0-300 GCF_012037625.1 Tamlana crocina | reverse complement strand
AAGAATGAGTTCAATAGCTGAAAAATTTGGAATAAATCAAGCTTTAAAAGACCTGGGTCTAAATGTGGACCAGGTAAATAACGGAACCTCAACCGGCCAGGAATGGTTTTCTAACGGAGAGGTGATTGATTCCTATTCTCCGGTTGACGGAGCTTTAATTGGAAAAGTAAAATCCACTACCAAAGAAGATTATAATCAAGTAATAGAAACTGCTGCGGAAGCTTTTAAAACCTGGAGGTCCATGCCTTCCCCGCAAAGAGGAGAAATAGTACGAAAATTTAATGATGAGTTGCGACGACT
>NZ_JAAVJS010000762.1:0-301 GCF_012037625.1 Tamlana crocina | reverse complement strand
TTCTACTTTTTGCTTCAGGCTTTCTTTGTAATCTACAACTTTTTGAAGTATTTCAGGGGAAGAGCTGCCAAGAATTTGGGCAGCGAGAATGCCTGCATTTGTCGCACCATTCAGAGCAACTGTGGCTACAGGTACTCCTCCTGGCATTTACAAAATGGAGAGTACAGAATCCCAGCCATCTATGGAATTACTCGACTTAACGGGTACTCCAATTACAGGTAATGGCGAAAGAGAAGCGATCATTCCCGGGAGATGCGCTGCGCCGCCAGCACCTGCAATGATGACACTGATGTCCCGTAAA
>NZ_JAAVJS010000761.1:0-301 GCF_012037625.1 Tamlana crocina | reverse complement strand
CCCAATTGGGTCTGGTATTATCTAAAGCGGCTGCCATTGCTCCCTGGCTAATACTTCCGCTTTCTCCCGGGGAAACTACTTTTGCTGAAGGCAGGGCTGCAGACAGTTTTCTTCTTTTTTCATAATTATCTGCAATGATCACCACATTCTTTCCTGCTGAATTTTCAGAAATATAGGAGAGCATTGCATCAGTCAGCATTTCATCTGTAGGTACAGTTTGAAGAAAATTGGAGATTGATCCGGCCTCTTTGGTTGTAAGTGGGGAAACTACAGGAATATTTCTTCTCTCCAGTCCGCGTGC
>NZ_JAAVJS010000760.1:0-302 GCF_012037625.1 Tamlana crocina | reverse complement strand
TCTCCCGTACTTCCGGGTTCTTTGGTCCTGTCAAGAACAGCGATCTTTTTTACCGTTTTTGGCACCTTAGCAATAAAGTCCTTAATAGAGAATGGCCTGTACAGGCGAACGATCAACACCCCTACTTTTTCATCTGAATTCAGCAGTGTATCCACGGTTTCTCTTACAGCTCCTTCACCCGATCCCATAATAACCACTACTCTTTCAGCTTCAGGATGACCTTCATAGTCAAACAGGTTGTACCTGCGGCCGGTGTGCCTATAGAACTCATCCATGATCTCCTGCACGATCTCCGGCACCCT
>NZ_JAAVJS010000759.1:0-302 GCF_012037625.1 Tamlana crocina | reverse complement strand
ATACTGGCGCTATTTTGCTTGGTTTACTTTTCTGAAATTTCTAATGGAGCTCAATCTAGGGATCTAAATGAATTAGAAGCTAAGGAAGAAAATACCAAGGGTACGAGCTATCATGAATATTAAAAAGCAATTTATCTTAAGTTTAAAGAATAAGTGGCTAAAACTAACACATCATAGATCTTGAAGAATCACCTATGCCTATCCATTATTAAATCCACTTTATTTGTCTTGAATTGACAAAATTTACGACTAAATAAAACCACTCTAAAACGGGAGAGGCAATTTAACCCTGCCGCACTCAT
>NZ_JAAVJS010000758.1:0-302 GCF_012037625.1 Tamlana crocina | reverse complement strand
ATTATAAAACTTTCACCGAACGCCTGAAGGATTTTCCTGTGACGGTAGATTACCTGAACCGTTTTCGAACAGCCAAGGAAAGAAGAACCACGCTGGAAGAGCTGGAGAATGGGAGGGTTGATATCGTCATTGGTACTCACCAGCTGGTAAACAAAGCGGTGAAATTTAAAGATCTCGGACTTCTGGTTGTGGATGAGGAACAGAAATTTGGGGTGGCTGTAAAAGACAAGCTGAAGACCATCAAGGAAAATGTGGACACGCTTACGTTGACTGCTACGCCAATTCCGCGCACGTTGCAGTTC
>NZ_JAAVJS010000757.1:0-303 GCF_012037625.1 Tamlana crocina | reverse complement strand
AATTGCCATTGCGCTTTTCAGCATTAAAAATCTGAATTCTCTCCTGTTGGGGGAGCAATACGCCCGAAGTCTCGGTATGAACATTGGCCGTAACCGGGCGCTGCTCATCATTTCAACAAGCCTCCTGGCCGGAAGCATTACAGCCTTTGCAGGGCCGATTGCTTTTGTAGGCCTGGCAGTTCCACATTTGATAAGACAGGTGGTGCCGGGAAACGATCATAAGATCCTCCTGCCCGCAGTCATTTTTGGCGGAGCAATTTTGATGCTGCTCTGCGATATTGTTGCACAATTGCCGGGTAGCGA
>NZ_JAAVJS010000756.1:0-303 GCF_012037625.1 Tamlana crocina | reverse complement strand
TACCTGATGATTCCCGTTTCAGGGAAATTGACAGGTTGCTGGATGAAGTGCAAAAATATCAGGAAATTGAGAAGGTTTATAGTCACGATGAAAATGATGAAAAAAGGAGGATTGTAGACAGATTTGCTACTATTAAAGCTGAAAAGGAAAAAGATCTTATCAATCTTATCCAGGAGGCTTATCAAAATGGTTCTCTCATCTATTTATTTGATGAAACATTCTTGTCCCAGGACAAGTTTAAGGTCAGCATAAATGATGTGCAGAAAAAGCTTATCAAGAATGTTTATACCAAAAGATTAAGTA
>NZ_JAAVJS010000755.1:0-303 GCF_012037625.1 Tamlana crocina | reverse complement strand
GAGACGGTATTATTCACATAAGCAGGATCTCGGCAGCAATCGAAGTAGACACACCAATTCACTCTCATGATCCTGAAACTCCTTCAGAAATAGAAATCCAGATAGGAAAACACGTGGCCGAACTCATCGAGGATGGTGCTACGCTCCAGATGGGCATCGGCGGAATTCCCAATGTTGTTCTAAACAACCTGATGAACCATAAGCGTCTCGGGATTCACACCGAAATGTTTTCTGACGGTATTTTACCGCTCATAGAAGAAGGCATCATTACAGGCGAGGAAAAAGAGGTGAAAACCGGAAAAA
>NZ_JAAVJS010000076.1:0-655 GCF_012037625.1 Tamlana crocina | reverse complement strand
CGGAGAAGGTGCAGGTTACGCCGGCGGAATAGTTTCCGCAGCTATAGACGGGGAGAAATGTGCCGAAAAGGCGGTGTTGGCGATGGGATAGGGATGGCCTGATCACCAACAAATTAGACTTATGAGGAACATTTAATTCTCCGTATCCTCTTCTTCAAGGAGAACACCAAAAGTTCCACTGAATTTGATTTCTTTAGTAATGTCATCGGTATTGTAAGCAGTTACATCAAAGGTGCCTTCCACAATTTTATCATCGGCGTAAGTAATTTCTATTTCACTGGGATTGTCTTTTTGTGGCAGATCTTCCCACACGTTATCCTCATCATCCCACAAAAGAGAATAACCTACATCCTTTTTATTTCCTGTTGTATAATTTCCTTTCCCTTCATAGAAACAAAAGTATAGCATTATGTAACCTTGTTCTTCGCTGTATCCGAAGACAGAAAGAGCGGGAATTCCGGATTCTGGTCCTACACTCCTGGTTGCACTCATGTTTTCGGAATTGAGAACTTCGAATTCTTCACCATCGACTTCAGCTATGAAAAATTCTTCATAAACAACAGCATCTTCGACCTCAAGTTCCTCCTTAATTCCTTCTTCTTTTTGACAGGAAGCCATTAAAATAATTACCGTCAACACAATATAATATTTTGCC
>NZ_JAAVJS010000754.1:0-303 GCF_012037625.1 Tamlana crocina | reverse complement strand
CGACAATGGGTTCGGATATCACATCAATGTTATAAACATACCTATGGAAACTATTTTAAAATCTATTTTAACATGTCCTTATTGCAAGTATGCCAGGGAAGAAGTTATGCCCACAGACGCTTGTCAATTCTTTCACGAATGCTCCAGTTGTGGAGCTGTTATAAAACCATTAGAGGGCGACTGCTGCGTGTTTTGTAGTTATGGTTCTGTACCGTGTCCACCGATTCAGAAATCGAGGTCATGTTGCGGTTCCAACGGTAGATAGGTAGATAGAACCCAATGACACTTAGGAATCCAGTATCC
>NZ_JAAVJS010000753.1:0-304 GCF_012037625.1 Tamlana crocina | reverse complement strand
ATTTTAGCACTTTTAGCCTTAAGCCTTTTTATAAACTTTACTTCAGCAGCACAGGACCTGCCTCTTGCAAACGGCAAAGAATATACTATAGGGGAGATCAATGTTACGGGCACAATTTCCTATAATGAACAAACTGTGATTGCCTATACCGGCCTTAAAAAAGGAGAAAAAATCTTCATTCCCGGAGACAGGATTTCCAAAGTTTTAAAGAAACTATGGGATATAGGTCATTTTAGCGACATCAATATTTACGTGACCAGCATTGAAGGGGACGTTGCAAATCTGGAGCTGGAGATCCAGGAGG
>NZ_JAAVJS010000752.1:0-304 GCF_012037625.1 Tamlana crocina | reverse complement strand
CAACTCTTTCCACCCGGTAAGGTTTTAGAGAGTATTCTCCTTCCCCGGCTATTCGTTGACCTGTAATAATATTGTACTTATTGCCGTCCCCACAGGAGCAAACAGCTTCAGTCCCTTCCACGATAAGAGGAGAGCAGGCTTGCGGGACGTGATTAGGATCTGTAAGTTCAAAAGCCATGTATTGGTCATTGTTGAGGTTGAAGATCACAATTCCGTTGATGCCATAGTTGCGGGTGACGAATTTATTTCCGGGGAAATTAAGTTGATTATATTCCGGAAGGCTAAGATCAAAGTTTACCGAAAA
>NZ_JAAVJS010000751.1:0-305 GCF_012037625.1 Tamlana crocina | reverse complement strand
AACGAAATTTTTCTGATACTCCCGAACCCGAAGCGGCTTACGAAAAGAATAAAGGCCGGTTGCGGTTCGTGATACAACGCCATAGGGCCAGCAGGTTGCACTACGACCTGCGCCTGGAAATGGAAGGGGTGCTAAAAAGCTGGGCAGTTCCCAAAGGGCCTTCCATGAATCCTGCGGACAAGCGCCTGGCCATCATGACAGAGGATCATCCCATAAAGTATCTTACCTTTCACGGTACCATTCCAAAAGGGAATTACGGGGCAGGGGAGATGAGCATCTGGGATGAAGGCACTTACGAGGCTTCG
>NZ_JAAVJS010000750.1:0-305 GCF_012037625.1 Tamlana crocina | reverse complement strand
TAATTCATACGAGATATCTATCATAGGGTTTTCCCGGCCGGCTAGTTAAAGAAAAGGGGTAATATGTGCCGCGTCCCCGCACCAGGGTTCGGTAATAACGATCCAATGCTGGGGCTTGTAAATCTGTTGAAGTGTATTTTTAAGCTCCTCTGTTATTTTCCCTGTCTTTAGCCAACGGTTCATGCGAGACCAGTTTAGTTTAGTATAATCCAAATAATCTGGATTATCATAAGGTTTTTCCTGCTCTTCTAAAGGAGTAATTTTTATGGTTTCAAAATAGCTGCTGTATTGTTCAAAAGTCATGG
>NZ_JAAVJS010000749.1:0-305 GCF_012037625.1 Tamlana crocina | reverse complement strand
CTACGAAATTATCTCGCCCAATAATTTTTTTAGCCTCTTCCCGGTCCTCTCTTAATGGGGAAATAAAGGCGGTAATAGTTACCATCCCGGCATCCATAAAAAGTTTGGCCACTTCGGCTATTCTCCTGTTATTTTCCTTCCGGTCCTCAAGAGAGAAAGTTAAACTTTTATTCAGTCCGCTCCGCACATTATCTCCATCAAGGGAATAAGTCCTGATCCCGTTCCTGAATAGTGCTTTCTCTAATTGATTAGCAATAGTAGACTTCCCCGATCCTGAAAGACCTGTGAACCAGATCACGAAGGAG
>NZ_JAAVJS010000748.1:0-305 GCF_012037625.1 Tamlana crocina | reverse complement strand
CCTTCGGGCACCACGTTCATTTCGAGTTCTTTGGCAGCCTGCATCACCTGCTGGCGCTGCTCACGGCGCGGCTGGTTGTAACTCTTTACTGAAGTTGCTCCAAAGGCTTTTGTTCTTCTCAGCGCAGATCTTGCGTCTTCCAGGCTGTTGATCTCGGCCTTGAAGTCTCCTTCGGCTCCATAAAGGATGATCCCGGTGGAGTTGAGGCGTGGTCCAACCATTTCTCCGCTCTTAATTAATTCTGCCATTCCGAAGACAGTTTCACTCAAAGCCGAAGGATCATGCGCAGTGGTCACCCCGTAAGC
>NZ_JAAVJS010000747.1:0-305 GCF_012037625.1 Tamlana crocina | reverse complement strand
AGCTGGAGGAGCTGCAACATGAAATTGACGGTGACAATCAGCAGAAAATTGAGGAGGAGTTTGGAGATGTAATGTTCAGCATGATCAATTATGCCCGGTTTTTAAAAGTAAATCCCGAAGACGCCCTGGAAAGAACCAATAAAAAATTCATTAAAAGATTTCAATATTTAGAGGGAAAGGCAAAGGAGCTTAATAAAAGCTTAAAGGATATGACCCTGGCCGAAATGGATGTATACTGGGAGGAAGCGAAGAAGATCTAAAAGAACCAGGAGTCAAGAGCCAAGAGTCAAGACTTTTTTTCAGCA
>NZ_JAAVJS010000746.1:0-305 GCF_012037625.1 Tamlana crocina | reverse complement strand
CATGAATTTATAAGTTAATGAGAATACCCCAAGAACGATCAATACGTCATGGATCACGGCAATTACAGCTCCAAGTGAAAATTGATACTTTCTAAATCTTAGAAGGATATACAGGAAGATCACCAATAATGATCCAAGTACAGCCCATATAGAAGCTTGCTTAATATCATCGGCAATTGAAGGACCAACCTTAAGAGATTGCATAATACCAATTCCTCTTTCTCCTTCGCCACCTACAGTGAAATCTTCGTAAGTTGTTCCTGCTGGAAGGTAAGCCTGTACAGCGTTATAAAGTTTCTGAATGA
>NZ_JAAVJS010000075.1:0-663 GCF_012037625.1 Tamlana crocina | reverse complement strand
GTGCTTCTATTGTCAAAATAATTTAAGATTCCCATGTAGTTTAAAGAGATTGTGTTCATAACAATCCTGAAGCTTTTAAAACCACTATTTTCAATTTGGCTGTACCAAAGGGCGAGCTTAGTCATTGCTATATTTTTGTCCGTACAGGTGTTATAAATCACCCTTAGCCGGTTTGATAATAGATAGGCTTCCCGTATCATAGGATATTGTTTGAATAAAATTTCAGCCCTTTGCTTCTGGGATCTAGTCCATTTGTCTGGACTTTTGAATAGCAGATACCTACTTCTTGCCAGTAGTTGTTTGCGGGTATCTCCATTACTGAATACTTCAGCTTGGTATGGGAGATTGTTGGCTTTGGCAGCTTTAATTGCCTCATTTTCTTGTTCTAGGGCTTGCCATCGGTATTTTACCCTAATGTCTTGTACAGCATCAAAAGCTAGTTGTTGCACATGAAAACGATCAATGACCTGTATAGCCCTTGGAAAACTCTTTTTTACAATCAGTTTCATGCTGCCAGCCATATCCAGGGTTATTTCTTCTACCTGCCTTCGCTTGCCTTCAGGTATTTTTTTAAGATATTTAATAACCTCTTCAGACTTGGTCCCGGCAACAATAGCGACAATGGAACCTGCTCTGCCTTTGGCCTTTTTATTGGTTACTACC
>NZ_JAAVJS010000745.1:0-305 GCF_012037625.1 Tamlana crocina | reverse complement strand
AAGGGTATTAACTGCAGGAAAAGCAAGGTTCAATTTGGGAGAAGAGGTGATCGATGAGGGTTCTGTTGCGAACTTCAGCTTTTTTGATCCCGAAACAGAATATACCTTCCAAAAAGAGCATATTTGGAGCACTTCGAAGAACAGTCTCTTCTTAGGAAACGAATTAAAAGGAAAGGTTTACGGCATTTTAGTGGGGGAAGATTTTTTAAGGGCAGACTCCTCTGAAAAATAAGGAAATTCCGTAATTTTGCAGCTTAAACTTTCACCATGGAAACTGTTGCAAATGATGGAAAAACAGCAGCGAT
>NZ_JAAVJS010000744.1:0-305 GCF_012037625.1 Tamlana crocina | reverse complement strand
AAGTTTGAAATTGTAGATAATGGTTCCTACCTGTTTTGCAGGAGCCTTGGAGTCGCTGTTAAAACGTGTAGCCAAAGCAGCTCTTTTGGCAGGATCTGTCAAACAGGTGGCGTTATTGGTAGTGCCTTTTACGCCAGGAATGGCGCGGGTAACTCTCCCGCTGCGGTCTACTTCGATCTGCACCACCACTATTCCCGATTCGTTACAATCCTGTATGAATTTTTCTTTGTTCAAAGCCTTTCGCCCCCCAAGTCGGTAATTTCCATCTCCGTCGAGACCCATTCCGGTTCCGTAGTAAGATTTCG
>NZ_JAAVJS010000743.1:0-305 GCF_012037625.1 Tamlana crocina | reverse complement strand
AGATCAATAATATAAAAACTTTTAACCGGCTTAATCTGAATGGCGAACGCAGTATCGACTTCATTCTCGAAAACGATATCGTCTTCAATAAAAAGTTCCTGCCATTCCATCCTAACGGAATGAAATTCACAGCGCTCCTTTCCTCCGGAAAAACCACCTCCTCCACCTTCTACTCCATCGGCGGCGGATTTGTAGTTAAGGAAGAACGCAAGAATGCCAAAAAACAGCTGAAGAAGTTCAAGGAGTTTCCATTCCCAATTGTAAAAGGAACAGACCTGTCCGCATTTTGTAAGCAGGAGAACAAA
>NZ_JAAVJS010000742.1:0-306 GCF_012037625.1 Tamlana crocina | reverse complement strand
GTCTTGCGGCACTTCTGTCTCCTGGGCATTAGACGTGAATGAAAAGGCCAGTGCACAAATAAGCGCAATGGAATAGGAAAGCCACAACCGACGGCTATAGTTCTGCCCCAAAGGAATTATAGTTTTTTAAGTGCCTGCTTAATAAGAGATTCTACCGTAGCATCGGGTTCTTCCTTTACAATTCTCTCCACCACCTTTTCAGATTGCTTGCGGGTATATCCAAGAGTCTCTAATGCTGATAACGCTTCTTCGCGACTTGTATTGCTTTTTTGTGCCGAAACTTCGTCTATTCCAAACACTTTTACG
>NZ_JAAVJS010000741.1:0-306 GCF_012037625.1 Tamlana crocina | reverse complement strand
TTTAAACTCAATTTTTCTTTCCTTCCAAAAATGGCATTTTGTAAGTCCGTTATTTATCCGAGTCAGTTTTTATTTTTCCTGCGTTCTGTTTGTCAGCGGCATTTTTGGTAACTCGTTATATCAAAACGAATATAGTTATTTATCTGTTAATTTTGCCGGATAACAACAGGTTTTCAGTGTTTTTATCAGAATTCAGTAGCTCTTTTACAGTCACGTCTAAAGGACTCTCGATCTTCATAATGTCCTTGCGGGATACATGGGTGTAGATCATAGTAGTTTCGGGCTTCGAATGCCCCAGTAACTCCT
>NZ_JAAVJS010000740.1:0-306 GCF_012037625.1 Tamlana crocina | reverse complement strand
ACCGGATGGCTGGAGATCATGGGCTGCGGACTGGTGGATCCTAATGTACTTCGCAATTGTAACATAGATCCTGCAGAATATTCCGGTTTTGCTTTTGGAATGGGGATAGAAAGAATAGCCATGTTGCTATACCAGATCGGGGATATTCGTATGTTCTATGAGAATGACATGAGATTTTTGGAACAGTTTAAATCATCTATATGAAAACAGTTGGCGTAGTCATTCTCGGCCTTATTGCTCTTGCAGTAATTATCGTCCTTATCGTTGTAGAGATCATAGAACTTGCCGTTGGTGCAGTTCTGTTAC
>NZ_JAAVJS010000739.1:0-306 GCF_012037625.1 Tamlana crocina | reverse complement strand
ATCCCACGACCAGCCGGAACCAAAATGCTCCTCCCGAAAAACAGGAGGCACATAATACAATGTTTCATTCCTGGCTTTCAAAAAGTCCAGAACTGCTGTAGATTCCAATTTATCGTAAAGAAAAGAAGGATCCCCGGTTCCTCTAAAGATGAGGGAATCTTTTTTTACCACATACTCCAACCCTGCAGCGGAATCTCCCAGGATCTTCACTCCCGCATAGAAAGTAAATAGCTTCGTATTGGACGCCGGAGTAAAATATTTTTCAGAATTATGCTCAAAAACTACCTTTTTGGCAACCGGATCATA
>NZ_JAAVJS010000738.1:0-306 GCF_012037625.1 Tamlana crocina | reverse complement strand
GGATCGATTTCAATGACAAAAAAGCTCAAAAGGGTAATGCCCTTGAAGCCCTGCAAAAAAGTTTAGGAATTTCAAAGGAAGAAACCATGGCATTTGGGGATTATCTCAACGATCTGGAGCTTTTTTCACATGCCGCCATAGGATATGCCGTTGAAAATGCTCATGCCGAAGTGAAGAAAATTGCAGCACATACCACTAAAAGCAATGATGATTTTGGAGTGGAGGTTATCCTCGAAGAGCTGCTTGAAAAGATCTCTGTAGAAGCAGAACAATAGGTTTAAAGAAAAAAACAAAGGGTTCCAAAAA
>NZ_JAAVJS010000737.1:0-306 GCF_012037625.1 Tamlana crocina | reverse complement strand
CTATCTTTATAAAACTAAACCTATCCAATGAAAAAGTTCACTCTCCTCCTATTCCTGGTTGCCCTAGTCCTTTCCTGCACAGATAATCAACAAGATCAAACCATAGTTCAAAAAATAGCCCAGGCTAACGGAATTGAAAACTTCAAAGACGTTAAGGAACTCCGTTACACCTTTAACGTCAGAGTCAACGACACCCTCAGAACCAGCAGAGCCTGGACGTGGCGACCGCAGGATAAAACAGCAACCTTGACCACTCCCGACAGCACTGTTACTTATAACTACGAATCGGAAGCTTCACAACATGAG
>NZ_JAAVJS010000736.1:0-307 GCF_012037625.1 Tamlana crocina | reverse complement strand
AGCCTTGGAGGCGTTTGTCTTAACTGGGGATGTATTCCCACAAAAGCCCTTCTCAAAAGTGCGCAGGTTTTTGAATACCTCAACCACGCCCAGGATTATGGACTAAAAGTAGAAAAAGCCGATAAGGATTTTGGAGCAGTGATCAAGCGCAGCCGCGGAGTAGCAGATGCTATGAGCAAAGGAGTGCAGTTCCTTATGAAAAAGAACAAGATCGATGTTATTAATGGTTTCGGAAAACTGAAGCAAGGCAAGAAAGTCGAAGTTACAGATAAGGACGATAAGAAAACAGAATATTCTGCAGATCATA
>NZ_JAAVJS010000074.1:0-670 GCF_012037625.1 Tamlana crocina | reverse complement strand
ACTACCACCACACTACGAAAAACCGTACAACTTGACCGGTTGGGGTTTTCATCCAGAGCAGTGGGGAAAATTTATTTTGAAGTAATCGATTTAGTTGCGGCTGTATCTCCTTTATGGAGAACCATTTAGTATTTCTTTCAGGGTTTACCCGCCAAAAAATTTTATCAGGAATGAAAAATCCATTTTCCTGATATGCTTCTGAAGTAAATTCTGCAGCTTTGATCCAATAACCACTAATCGTATCATGATTTATTTTTCTGAAGGCAATATGATCCATTTGCTTCGGAAGAAAAACGGAGGCTTTAAAACACATTTTTTGAACCACTTCTTCGGGAGAGATCTTCAGTTCGTTTAGAAGATTTCTTGTTGCTTCATGGACTAGCAGCGGAAATTGTCTTTTTTGAAGCCTGTGAAGTTTTTTATTCAGGCTATCTCTTTTGTTAGGTCCAATTAGATGTTCCAGTTCCGAAGAGCCGGAAGCAGGATCATACAGGTAGAACTTGTACACCAATTCGGTATGTGAGATCGCTCCCGAAGCCCGATCCTTCAGCAGGAAATCTAATTCCCCAAGCGTTAGTTTATCCTGGATGATCTGCCGGTTATAAGCTAAAACTTCTTCCGAAGTAAAATGGGAAATATAGGTGGCAAAATAGTGTTCCATCCGTTTTCC
>NZ_JAAVJS010000735.1:0-307 GCF_012037625.1 Tamlana crocina | reverse complement strand
AAGACGCAGGCTTTCCTTTTCTTTACGCTTCTCTTCGCCTACTTCTTTAGCTTCAACCTTTTTACTTTTATCGGTTTGAAACTCATCAGAAAGCACCTGATAAAGCTCTCCCGATATTTTTGTGGTAGGACGCGCTTCTATCTCGTGGCCCTGGGAATTAAGAAATTCCACAGCACGATCCAGCGAAATATTAAATTCACGCAGTACCTTATTTAATCGCATTGTCTTTGCTTCAGCCATAAATTGCCCTCTAAATTATCCTCTTTTATTCTTAACTGTTATTCTCTTCTTCAAATTCTTCTCTAAG
>NZ_JAAVJS010000734.1:0-307 GCF_012037625.1 Tamlana crocina | reverse complement strand
GAACAAGACTGTCAGATAAGTAAAATTCAAGTATTGAAAAATGGGGTATTAAAGCAGTCAATTAAACCGGGTAAAAATAATTTCCGTAAAACATTTCCTGTAGATCAACTCTTTTTAACAGAGGACATGAATTTTGACGGCAGAACGGATTTTAGATTAATTGAATTTTTACCTGCCGGCCCAAATATTCCTTATTTATATTGGATATACAATCCAGAACAAGACCTTTTCGAAGCAAACTCAGCATACACAGAGATAATTTTCCCCGATTTTGATAATGAAAAGAAGGAAATCAATTCTACCTGGA
>NZ_JAAVJS010000733.1:0-307 GCF_012037625.1 Tamlana crocina | reverse complement strand
AATTTCAACCTAATATTCTCCAGTCCCCCGTTACGGTGCTTGGCTACAATAAATTCGGCCTGCCCGTCTGTGGGAGAGCGTTCCTCATCATCCCACTCCTCTATTTTATAGTATTCAGGTCGGTAAATAAAGGATACGATATCGGCATCCTGCTCGATAGCTCCGGATTCCCTAAGGTCGCTCAAAAGTGGCCTTTTTGACCCCCCTCTGGTTTCCACCGCACGGGATAACTGGGATAGCGCGATCACCGGCACGTTCAATTCTTTGGCAAGAGCTTTAAGGTTTCGGGAAATGGTAGAGATCTCCT
>NZ_JAAVJS010000732.1:0-307 GCF_012037625.1 Tamlana crocina | reverse complement strand
CAATTCCCTCATAGGCATTTTTTCTAAGGTAACATATTTATCCCGCCACCAATCCCAATTTGCGAGGCTGTGATTTTGGAATCCCAGGGTGCTGCGGTCATTATCTGTAGGTCTGAAGACAAGATCGCCTGTAAGGGATTTGATATGGTCATAAGTGGAAATGATGCCATCGTAGATCAACTGGCTGTAGAAAGCATTTTTGAACATTTCACTTATACTGCTTAAATCGGAAGCTTTTACGTTGCTGAGGATAACATTGTATTTCGTCTTTTTGTTAGTGAAGAGCAGGCATTTTTTGCGGTCCACA
>NZ_JAAVJS010000731.1:0-308 GCF_012037625.1 Tamlana crocina | reverse complement strand
TGTTATGGCTCGTAGTGCTGGGGCATTTGCTCAGCTAATGGCAAGAGAAGGAAAATACGCAACTATCAAATTGCCTTCAGGAGAAATCAGAAGGGTATTGGCGAGCTGTGTTGCAACGATTGGGGCTGTATCAAACAGTGATCACCAATTGCTTGTGTCAGGTAAGGCTGGTAGAAACAGATGGTTGGGTAGAAGACCAAGAACAAGACCGGTTGTAATGAACCCAGTAGATCACCCAATGGGTGGTGGGGAAGGTCGTGCTTCCGGAGGTCACCCGCGTTCAAGAAAGGGTATCCCTGCTAAAGGAT
>NZ_JAAVJS010000730.1:0-308 GCF_012037625.1 Tamlana crocina | reverse complement strand
ACGATCTGTAAGGTTGATCACTTTTCCGGTAACAACTTCATCATGTAAAGTGTCAACGAAATTTTCTGCTACAAGCTTCTCAAATTCTTCCAGCTTTTGATCGTCGATAGGATCAATTCCTTCTTCGTAGTTGTGCCAGTTGAATTCCTTTAAGAATTGGTCAGGATCTTGTTGCTGTACAGCCGCATCAGGTTGCGAATCGGTCGCCATACCTGCTACCGGTTGAATTTCAGCGTTTTCAGAACCCTGAACTTCTTGATTTTTTGTTTCTTCAGCCATTGCTGATAATTAATTTGTATCCTGTATTC
>NZ_JAAVJS010000729.1:0-308 GCF_012037625.1 Tamlana crocina | reverse complement strand
ATACTTGAGCCGCGCACGGGAAGATCTTTTATAAGAACAACAGTATCACCTGCCTCTATAGTGGCTCCGTTACTGTCTTTATGAACAACTCCGCCGCTACTTTCAACTGTCATTTGTCCGGCTCTGGCCCATGCAAGCTGTTCCTCCTCCATGTACATCATGTCAAGAAGGTCCTGCGGCCAGCCTTCTCCTTTTAATCTGTTGAGCATACGCCAAGCCATTACCTGTACTGCAGGCACAGGGCTCCACATACTGTCATTTAGACAACGCCAGTGATTGGGTTGAATTTTTTCGGGATCTTTAATCTG
>NZ_JAAVJS010000728.1:0-308 GCF_012037625.1 Tamlana crocina | reverse complement strand
ACACGTTTTATGAACTTAAGCAAGGAAAGCACCTGTGGGCCAAGGTCGTGGTAATGCAAAAAAGCATCTTTCGTATAGCCTACATTTACAAAGCCGGCATTTAAGCCGGGAACAGTCTTTCGCACTTTTGCGAGGAATATATCCCCTACGGCAAAATTACTGTCGTCTTCTTCCTTGTTGAGTTCTATTAGTTTTCCATCTTTTAATAAGGCAAAATCTACAGCAGAGGAACCGGTTCTAATAATTAACTCTTTGTTCACTCTAAATTGATTTTAATCCCGAATCCTCGGGATGGATTAAACAATAAA
>NZ_JAAVJS010000727.1:0-309 GCF_012037625.1 Tamlana crocina | reverse complement strand
ACCTCCGGAATTATATAATGAGGCACCCCACTCTCCCTGGAAAGTAAATGAAAGGTCAAAGTTGTGGAAGTACAGGGTATTGGTCAATCCAATCATGAGATCTGGATACGCACTTCCAAGAACTACCCTTGAGGCTTCATTATAACTTGCTGTAGTGGTTCTGTCACGGGTTCCATTATCCAATAAAGTATTCTTATAAAATAACGCATCCCCATTTGCCGGATCAACACCGGCGTATTCAACAAGGTAAAAAGAAGAAATTGTTTCGCCTTCTCTCACGATATTTACCCCTGAAACTATGTCTCCTCC
>NZ_JAAVJS010000726.1:0-310 GCF_012037625.1 Tamlana crocina | reverse complement strand
AGAACCTTTCTTTGGTGCGTATATCACATTCCTGGTTGAATTCACTGTTCCTATCCCAGTCTTCGAGATACCATTGAGAATCAACAGTAATGAGGGCTGTGTTTTCATTTATTTCTATGTCTTCTACAGGGCAGCCATCATCGGGAAGGAATTTCCCGTTGCTGTTGTCCTGAAGAAAACTTTCCAGGTCGTCCAAACTCTTTGGTGCAGATTCATTCCATTCATTTTGCCCGGGGGTAAAAATGACGTTTCCGTTAAAATTTTCAAGAGGTTTTAAGAGGTGCTCTCTAAGAAATTTTTCTGCTGCCAA
>NZ_JAAVJS010000073.1:0-670 GCF_012037625.1 Tamlana crocina | reverse complement strand
AAACAGAAAGTTTTATTCCAAACACCAAACAAGGATGTGGTTTACAGCTGATCAAATAGAAACTCCTGCCTTGAAAAGACTGGTGCAGAATAACCGGAACCGGGTGGAAAGGGAATTGGCCGGTATTCTTCTTATGATCATGGAAGACCATGATCTGGAAACTCTGAACCTATGTCCTATGGATGCTTATAACGCCATAAGTAAATCAAGGCTCCGCTTCGATCTTACCCAAATCCGCAATATCCTGAAGAAGGAGTGGAAACTGGTGAACCAAAGCAACTCGAACCGCTATCAGAAGTTCCTGCTCTGGGGAGATGGCACCACTACCTTCAGAGAAGCTAAAGGACGCTATTTCACTATAAATAAAAATTTCCTGCTGGGGAATTTTGAGGATCTCAGAAATACCTGAATTCCTGTTTCTAAGGAAAAAATGATGAAATGATGATAAAACGATTACAGGGAAACTCCAGTGTTTTCGGGAGGTTTCAGCTGCTGTCATCGTTTCATCAAAATGAAGACTGCTTTTGAAAGAAAAACTTTGAAACTATCTATTTTTTTGATGAATTGATGACAAAGTAAGATAAGGCCAGTAATAGCAAGGGTTCCGGCTGTCATCATTTTGTCATCAAACTGTCATCAAAAATAAAATGATGACAAAAAAGGACTCAAT
>NZ_JAAVJS010000725.1:0-310 GCF_012037625.1 Tamlana crocina | reverse complement strand
AAATTGAGGCTCCATAGTGCCAGATCGACCAGGTGAATTCCCAGGTCCATTACACATCCTCCGCCGGAGCGTTTGATATCATAGAACCATTCCTTATCTGGTCCGTAGGCGTTGTGAAATTTCAGGTCCACGGCGTAGATATCTCCAATTTCCCCTTTTTGGATGGTATCATAGACTGCCTTAAAGGCCTTTGTGTAGCGATAGGAGAGATCTACGGCAAGTAGTTTATCTGCTTCCCTGGAAGCCTGCACCACCTGCTTTACTTCTTCGGCAGTGCGACCAAGCGGTTTCTGGCAGAAGACGGCTTTTC
>NZ_JAAVJS010000724.1:0-310 GCF_012037625.1 Tamlana crocina | reverse complement strand
TATGTGGCATACATTGTGTTTGCTATAATTGTGCTCCTGGTGCTATTTTTTGTGATCAAAGGATTATTTTCAGGAGATATTAAGCGAACCCTAATCGCAGTAGGAGCATTTATAGTTGTCATTGGGATAGCCTATGTACTTACAGGTGGTACCGAGAGACAGCTAAGTGACGGGACTATGCTTTCAGCAAGTGCAGATCATTGGGTAGGAGCAGGTTTAGTAACCTTTTATATTCTGGCCGGTATCGCTATATTGCTAATGGTAGTTTCGGGAATAAGAAAACTTATAAAATAACTTTATTATGGCCAGA
>NZ_JAAVJS010000723.1:0-310 GCF_012037625.1 Tamlana crocina | reverse complement strand
CTCTTATTTGCAAACGAGTTTCTTAGAAAGAAAATCTCCAATAAATACCTTCAGTTTAGTATTTATTTTTTTATAAGTTTTACCTTTTTCGCCTTTATGATTCCCACGCTGATCAAGGAAATGAATACCTTTATTTTTTTCATTTCCGGACTTGTAAGTTTGGGAAGTACGTTAGCACTCGTCAGGTTTATTTACAGATCAAGCCCGGGCACAAGAGCCGAGATAAGTCTGAAAAAACTGATCAGTCTTATCCTTTCTATCTATATAACGATTAATGTTTTTTACACTTTCAATCTTATTCCCCCGGTCC
>NZ_JAAVJS010000722.1:0-310 GCF_012037625.1 Tamlana crocina | reverse complement strand
GATGGTAGC
This sequence comes from Tamlana crocina, assembly GCF_012037625.1. Taxonomy (NCBI): domain Bacteria; kingdom Pseudomonadati; phylum Bacteroidota; class Flavobacteriia; order Flavobacteriales; family Flavobacteriaceae; genus Tamlana; species Tamlana crocina. The sequence goes on along the minus strand of NZ_JAAVJS010000722.1, from coordinate 301 downwards.
GTTCCGCAAGATGTTCTAATCTGGGATTGTACTGTCCCGTCTCCGATTCATCACTTGTCCCGATAATGGACATCTTGATCTTACTGCCTTTGTAAGGGTTATTCGACGGAAAATAGCAGAGGTATCTCCAGGTATCAAGATCCGTGACACACCTATGGTATGTGGATTTGGAGCCGATTTTGGCTACACGCATCAACTCTCTGCGGTTAACGAAAAATTCATCGGCAAACCGGCTACTGTTCCATTCCTGAAACAAAGCCATATACAGGCTGATGTGCGTTGGATTTAGGCGGTCATCAAA
>NZ_JAAVJS010000721.1:0-310 GCF_012037625.1 Tamlana crocina | reverse complement strand
ATCCAAAAACCGGAAAGAAGGAAACTGCCAGATCAAAGGAAGAACTTATTCCTAAGGAAGAAAATGAGACGCAGGATATTTCTCGAAATGAAGTACTGTCACCCGATGGAAATAAGGTTGTTTATATCAAGGACTGGAATCTTTGGCTGCGTAACCTGGAGACCGGAGAGGAAAAGCAACTGACAACAGATGGTGAGGAGAATTTTGGATATGCTACAGACAATGCCGGGTGGCGCAAAAGTGATCGTCCCATTGTTCTTTGGTCTCCAGATTCCAAAAAAGTAGCAACCTATAAGCAGGATCAAAGACA
>NZ_JAAVJS010000720.1:0-310 GCF_012037625.1 Tamlana crocina | reverse complement strand
ATATCACTTTTGAAGAGTTGATGCAGGAAGCGGGAGAGATCAAAGATGAGAAGCAGTTACAGTATTATATGCTGGTGATCCTTTCCCTCCTGGAGATCAAAGCCGATTCCCATGAGTCAAAGGGCGAAAGTTTCGAAAAGCTCTACCGCAACCTCATTGCCACCGGCCACCTCACCACCCTCGCAGAAAAAGCCGGGCAACTCCATGATGCAGAGAGTGTAGAGAAGCTTTTGATCTTGAGGATGAAGGAAGAGGTTATCTTAAGGAATAAGAGGTGAAATTGATACTCTAACTTTCACACAAAGCAAAA
>NZ_JAAVJS010000719.1:0-311 GCF_012037625.1 Tamlana crocina | reverse complement strand
GGCACCTGCCGGCGAAATATGATCTGTGGTCACAGAGTCCCCGAGTAACAGGAGCACCCTCGCATCTTTTATATCTTCGGGAGGGTTGGGAGTTTCAGAAAGATCTTTAAAGAAAGGAACTTCTTTAATGTAAGTGGAATCATCTTCCCAGATATATTCATTTCCTTCCGCAGTAGACAGATTCTTCCATTGCTCTTCCCCATCAAAAATGACATCGTACACCTGCTTAAAATCTTCCACCCGCATGCTTTCTTTGATGGTCTGGTTGATCTCCTCCTGTGTGGGCCAGATGTCCTTTAGATAGACCAGCA
>NZ_JAAVJS010000718.1:0-311 GCF_012037625.1 Tamlana crocina | reverse complement strand
CATTATAGTCCGAATTACATCAATTACCGCGGAAATGATTTCGATTTTATTTCGGGAAGGATCAACACCCGGGACAAGGTGATGTTTACTTATGGAACGGCTGCCGCAAGAATGAAACTTCCCAAAGGTGAAGGTTACTGGCCCGCCTTTTGGGCTTTAGGTGGCGGTGACTGGCCTGCAACAGGCGAGATCGATATTATGGAATACGTTGGAGAAACAGACTGGATCGGGGTCGCCCTACACGGCCCCGGTTATTCCGGTGAGACTCCGCTCGTCAATAAGTACTTCTTTCCTGAAGGCGAAGATGTGAC
>NZ_JAAVJS010000717.1:0-312 GCF_012037625.1 Tamlana crocina | reverse complement strand
ACTACATTTCTGAGTATCTGGAGAGTATTTTATTAAATTTGATTACGAATGCCATTAAATACAAGTTCAAAGGCAGAAAACCGGTGATCTATATTCAAACTTATAAGGAGCATGGCGAAAATTTCCTGGAGGTAAGTGATAATGGAATGGGAATCGATTTGGATGAACACGGCGATAAGATGTTTGGGATGTATAAAACCTTTCACCGCCATCCCGAAGCGAATGGAATCGGACTTTTTATCACCAAGAATCAGGTGGAGGCAATGGGAGGAAGCATCTCTGTCACCAGCACAGTAAATATTGGCACTACCT
>NZ_JAAVJS010000716.1:0-312 GCF_012037625.1 Tamlana crocina | reverse complement strand
AGCTGTCTATGTCTCCATCCATCACGGCATCAACATTTCCGGTTTCTTCTCCCGTGCGAACGTCTTTGACCAATTTGTAGGGATGCATCACATAATTCCTGATCTGGGATCCCCATTCTATCTTCATTTTCGAGTCCTCGATCTCTCTTCGCTGTGCCTGTTGCTTCTGAAGTTCGATTTCGTATAACTGACTTTTCAACAACTGCATTGCCTTGTTCTTATTATCAAGCTGCGAACGGGTTTCGGAATTCTCTATGACTATGCCCGAAGGGGCGTGCCGAAGCCTTACGGCAGTTTCTACCTTGTTCACAT
>NZ_JAAVJS010000072.1:0-681 GCF_012037625.1 Tamlana crocina | reverse complement strand
TAGCTATGTGCGTTTTAACGGAAGCGCCAACTCAAGCTGGATGTCCAGAAATATGATATGGACGGGACTGGTAGTTCTTGCTTTCCTGGTACTGCATTTTTATGATTTCTGGTTTCCGGAGATCGTTCACAAATACATACAGGTGCATCCGGAAGATCCAACCAGGTATTATGCTGAAACTGTAGCGAAATTCACAGATCCTGTGAGAACTGCGTTATATGTAATTTCTTTCATCTTCCTTAGCCTTCACCTGTTGCACGGTTTTTCGTCCTCTTTCCAGTCTGTGGGATGGCACGAAAAATTCTACAAGGGAATGAGAGGGGCAACGGTAGCCTTTTCAATTTTAATTCCGTTAGGATTTATTTTTATTGCCGTTTATCATTACTTTAATCAAGTTTAAAAGGGAAGGATTATGTCAGTTTTAGATTCAAAAATACCACAAGGTCCACTGGAACATAAGTGGAATACATATAAAAACAATATAAATCTGGTTAACCCTGCCAACAAGCGTAATATTGATATTATCATGGTAGGGACCGGTTTGGCAGGCGGAAGTGCCGCCGCCACTCTTGCGGAACTGGGGTATAACGTAAAAACATTTTGTTATCAGGATTCTCCGCGTCGTGCGCACTCGATCGCCGCACAGGGAGGTATCAATGCTTCAAAAAATTATCAGGGTGA
>NZ_JAAVJS010000715.1:0-312 GCF_012037625.1 Tamlana crocina | reverse complement strand
CGTATTTGCACCAACGATAGATCATTATGTGATCCAGGCCAATGTGAAGCGAAGATTAAAAAGAAAGAATGAGGGTATCAACGCACAAATTAATACGGCAGTTTAATCATGGAAAATAAACCGGTAAATAAAACGAATTCCAATTCCTATACCTTCATTTTTGCCATTGTTATGGTAGTGGTGGTGGGAGTGGTACTGGCTTTTGCGGCGACCTCGTTGCAACCAAAGCAATATGAGAATGCCCGCCAGGAAAAGATGCAGAATATTTTGGCAACTGTAGGGATTCAGACCGAAAGGTCAGAAGCAGAAGAA
>NZ_JAAVJS010000714.1:0-313 GCF_012037625.1 Tamlana crocina | reverse complement strand
TATTTAGATCTGTCGTAAATCACCAATTCTGATAAGTTAAAAACAACTTTCTGAAATTCACTCCTTAACCGGAAATGCATCCAGTGGCTCCTCAAATGCAATAAATAGTACACAGGAACCCGCATCTCCACAGCGTGCAATATGGGGCTTCATTGCAGGCCCGTAAGCATAATTTCCTGTTTTTAGCTTTTGCGTCTCTTCTCCTTCATATGTGACATCCATTTCTCCCGAAACGAGGATCATCCTTTCTGGCGAGGTATGGCTATGATTTGGAAGATCTGTATTAGCTGGTACTTTGAAAAATACATCTACA
>NZ_JAAVJS010000713.1:0-313 GCF_012037625.1 Tamlana crocina | reverse complement strand
AAATTCCGCTTTGGCCTTTTCCAACATTGCCCTGAAAAAGAAAGATAAAGCCGGACTCATCACTTTTTCTAATAAAATGGAAAAGGTGATCCCCGCCAGTTCGAAAAAGACACATCTAAATCTCCTTTTAGAGACCTTATACAACGTCAATACCCGCTTCAATGATTCAGATTTTGGATTGCTGTACACTCACGCCAACCGCAGATTACCGCAACGAAGCTTGCTGCTACTCTACACGAATTTTGAACATTTGAGCGCCCTTCACCGGCAGCTACCTTACCTGCTCGCCCTGGCCAGAAAACACCTGCTTGTG
>NZ_JAAVJS010000712.1:0-314 GCF_012037625.1 Tamlana crocina | reverse complement strand
TCCGAATAAAAAATATTTTTTCTTCTCCCATACCATAAAGAAACAACCGTATAACCGCGATCTTTTGAGGGAGATCCTTAAAAATAATATTGAACTTTATGATCATGAAGTGATCATCAATAAAAGAGGCGCGCGATTAATAGGTTTTGGAAGATATGCCGGTCTCGTGGGTGCCTATAATGGCTTCCGCGGAATAGGGCTCAAAAAGGGCATTTTTGACCTCAATATTTCCGCAGAGCAATCTTCTCCGGAAGTTTTTATAACTGAATTAAAGAAGTATCTCAAAATAATAAATACAACAACAGCATGAATAA
>NZ_JAAVJS010000711.1:0-314 GCF_012037625.1 Tamlana crocina | reverse complement strand
TCCGTTGTCATCTTCTCCAACCGGAATTTGTTGCGGAAAACCGTTTACATCTCTTTTCGGGTACAGAAATATTGCATCCTTTACCAATGTTACCAGCGGGATTTCCTGAAGGTGTGCGCCCGATTTAAATTGGATCTTGTCGGTGTACAGGAATTCATTTTTACCGGAAGCTTCAGGGACAACGGTAGTTTCTATAAAAATATAAATGCTGTCGCGGGCAAGGATCTCTATACTGTCAAAATTTTTACCCGGTATACCGTCAACGTTGAGCCTGTACATAGAACTTTCCCCTTTTTCAAGAGAAATTTCAGGAA
>NZ_JAAVJS010000710.1:0-314 GCF_012037625.1 Tamlana crocina | reverse complement strand
ATCAGTCGTTGCAGCGCTATCGAAAAATATCACTTTTGGGGCACCTTGCTTCCGCATATAATTGCTCAGGATCTTGTGGGTGTGGTAAGTAGCGGCTTGCTGCTTTAAAAAAGGCACATAATCCTCCAGATGATTTACCTGAGCCTGAGTATCTATAAATCCGAAGCCCTGGTACTTGCCTTCCTTTACCATGACAAAAGCCTCTTCCTCAAAATGTCTTCCTTTCGCTCTTATCACATAAGTAGATGACTCTTCTGTAAGAGAATTAATGGCTGCAGTCACTTTTTTGTTATAGCCTGTAACCTTCTCTTTTC
>NZ_JAAVJS010000709.1:0-314 GCF_012037625.1 Tamlana crocina | reverse complement strand
GACCATCTTCGATGTCTTCTCCAGTCTCTTCAAGATCAGTGTCTACTTCTTCAATGTCGTTTTCTACATTCTCCTCAGTAGTCTCTCTACAAGAGTAGCTGGTAAGTGTGAATGCAGCTAAAAGCAATCCTAAAAATAATTTTTTCATGTTAGTATGTTTAATTAGTTAAAACAAATTTAAACTATTTTTTATATATGCAAAGAAGTCTTTGAAGAAAGTGCTGAGGCAGCAGTTAAGAAAGGCCGATTTTTACTTATTTTTTAAGAGATATTCTGAAATCTCTAGGCTTGCTCCACGCTGTTTTTCAATAAAA
>NZ_JAAVJS010000708.1:0-315 GCF_012037625.1 Tamlana crocina | reverse complement strand
ATGCCAATGATCGTAGCCGAGGAGCTCGATGTGGATTGGAACAATGTGATCGTGGAACAGGCACCACTTAATACCGACATTTTCACCCGGCAGCTGGCTGGAGGAAGTCAGTCCATCCGCCAGGGATGGCAATCCCTTAGGACAGCCGGTGCCACGGCAAGGCAAATGCTGCTTACAGCAGCTGCGAGTGAAATGGATGTACCGGTTTCAGAACTTTCGGTAGAAAAGGGAATTATAAAACATGCAGGAAGTGACAAATCTGTAAGCTACGGAGAGATTGCAAAAGCAGCAGCAAAGCTTGAGGTGCCACAAGAA
>NZ_JAAVJS010000707.1:0-315 GCF_012037625.1 Tamlana crocina | reverse complement strand
CGCGAACATGCGCATCTTCAATGATTGTGACGGGGTAATGAATGAATCTTTGCTCGACCAGAATGCCGATGCTATTGTGGTAAGTCAGTTCACGCTGCACGCGAGCACCAAAAAAGGAAATCGGCCGAGTTATATTAAAGCAGCAAAACCTGATGTGGCTATTCCGCTTTACGAGAAGTTTGTAAGGCAGCTTGAAAATGACATAGGAAAAGAGGTAGGCACAGGAGAATTTGGAGCAGACATGAAAGTGCAGCTTTTAAATGACGGGCCGGTGACGATAATTTTAGATTCGAAGAATAAAGAGTAGAATCAACC
>NZ_JAAVJS010000706.1:0-315 GCF_012037625.1 Tamlana crocina | reverse complement strand
CTGAAAATATCAGCAATGCCCGAAGCTTCAAGATCATCGGCATAACCGCGGTTATAATCGAACATCAACCAGTTGGACATGCCAATGGTTTGTGCCCCTTTGAGGTTCGAGTTTGCAGATTCCTGGAAATTTATAGCCTGCTGTAGAAGCCTTTTTTCGCCGGCGCCTCTTAACTGCCGACTGGTACGTTCCTCCTCCTTCAAATCTCCAAAAGCCTTTTGATTGAATCCGGCGTTTTGTGCGTAATATTCCCAGTCACCATATTCGGCGATAAGTATCGGGCGACCGGGTTTGTTGTCGCCATTCCAGTAGACC
>NZ_JAAVJS010000071.1:0-686 GCF_012037625.1 Tamlana crocina | reverse complement strand
ATAACCAAAATATTTAAAAATTTTTTTTAATTTCTTTCTATATTCCCTTGACGCCATAAATACAAATGCTTTAAAAAACAATAAATTATTATTCCTGCTTTAAAAGGAACCTAACAGGCTATGTTTACTTGTCGGTTTGATCAAAAAAATATAACTCAATAATTTCTGGCATTTTTCAACCCTAAAAAATTAAAATATCTTTCCTTTAAAGTATTACTTAGTAAAACTTTTTGTGCGATTTTTCCCAAAAACATTTTCCATTTAGGAAGTGGTCTGGCTCTAAAAAGTTCAATATCATTTAAAGGAACATTTGATCTTCTTACTTTTAATTTTTCAAATTCATCATTCATCCACTTCTCTGAAACATTTCCTAAATGAAAAGCATAATTATTCAAGGTTGATAACCTTAAAAACCCAAGTTCTTCATTGGGAATATCAATAAATTTATTCTCCACTCCCCCCTGGATCTTAATATAGGCAGGGGAATTTGACCCCAAATCAAAAACCTCCCTTCTTAATGTTGCCACAAAATGTCCTGATCCCATCACGGCTTTCGCTCCTTTTTTCCTTAACACCAAGTATTTTTCAAGATGGGAAGAAGAGTATAATTTCACCGTGTCTCCCAGGCTGTCTTCAAATTTTTTCATCGCCTGTGGATCCTTTACTTCTTCAAATCTAATTGAAGC
>NZ_JAAVJS010000705.1:0-315 GCF_012037625.1 Tamlana crocina | reverse complement strand
CTGTTAAAGAAACAGCAAGGGATATTCTGGGTGGATTACTGGGCGGAGCCAGAAGAAAAAAGGATACTACTCAAAATTAGTAGTTACTGAAGGGACAAAGTAACATTGAAGCCTTCATGCTTCCTAACGTTGAAGACCATTCCGTCTTCAAAGATGAGATATTGTCCTTTGATACCTTTTAAAAGTCCTTCGTAAAAAGGCGTTTTTGCCAGGTTTAGAGTTTTACATTTTTGGGGGTAAGTTATAACAGGAAATTTCAGCTCAAGCTCCTTTGAATTGGTCAGGTAGTAATCTTTTACTTCTTCGGGCAGGTAC
>NZ_JAAVJS010000704.1:0-315 GCF_012037625.1 Tamlana crocina | reverse complement strand
TACAATTGTTCCCCGCGGACAATCCTTAGGTGCCGCCTGGTATCTACCCGAAGAAAGGCTTATTGTAAGGCCTGAGCAAATGCTGGATGAGATGTGTGCAGCACTGGGTGGACGGGCAGCCGAAAAAGTTGCTTTCAACAAGATCTCAACCGGTGCCTTAAGTGATCTTGAAAAGGTCACAAAGCAGGCCAGAGCAATGGTTACCGTTTATGGTTTGAACGATAAAGTTGGAAACCTCACCTATCACGATTCTTCAGGACAAAGTGAATATAACTTCACCAAGCCTTACAGTGAGAAAACTTCAGAATTGATCGA
>NZ_JAAVJS010000703.1:0-315 GCF_012037625.1 Tamlana crocina | reverse complement strand
GGACAAAGACGAGCACCCGGGTAATCCCCTTTTTAAGGTCTGCATTTTCCCCAAAGAAGTGGCCTGCGTTAAACAGGAAGCCGACAAGAAAGATCACTCCAAGGAGGATTGGGAAGATGGTCCGGATCGTATCGGCAATATCATTAACCGAATTTTCAATTCCCCCGATTTGTGCAAAAAGCGGTAAAGAAACCAGGGACAAAAAGAGCGTGGGATAGATTGGTTTTTTCATAAAGCACAGTTTAAAATTTTGTGTTGTTTTTGTTATGGAAAAAATACATATATTTCAATATAATACGTTGAAAATCAGCATAA
>NZ_JAAVJS010000702.1:0-316 GCF_012037625.1 Tamlana crocina | reverse complement strand
AAAGCTCAGCGCAAGGAACGTGCAGAGAAGGTACTTTTCGATGTAGGCCTTTCTGACAGAATGGATCATAAACCCAATCAGCTCTCGGGTGGGCAGCGACAAAGGGTTGCAGTGGGAAGAGCTTTGGTGAACAATCCTTCCATTATTCTTGCCGATGAACCCACGGGAAATCTGGATTCCAAAACTTCTGTAGAGATCATGAACCTGTTCGATGAAATTCATACCGCAGGAAACACAGTGATTCTTGTGACACATGAAGAAGAGATCGCCCGCCACGCCCACCGTATTATACGTCTTAGAGATGGGATGATCGAAA
>NZ_JAAVJS010000701.1:0-316 GCF_012037625.1 Tamlana crocina | reverse complement strand
TAGTAGTAACTGCACGTAACCTTTTATTGAGGTCACAGGAGTTTTTAACTCATGGCTCACCATTTTAAGGAAATCTCCCTTCCGCTTCTCTTCCTCCTTTAACCGTTGTATCTCTGTACTGGTACCTATCCACATCTTTACTTCCCCCTGCTCATCCCTAACCGCATCAACCCTGTTGAGATGCCATAAATATTTTCCGGCTTTATTTCGTAGCCTTACCTCAGTCTCAAAGGGAACTCCTGTTTGTAGAGACCTTTGCCAGTTTTTAAGGAATTCCATACGATCTTCTTCATGAATAAACCCTGTCCATGGCGCA
>NZ_JAAVJS010000700.1:0-317 GCF_012037625.1 Tamlana crocina | reverse complement strand
AATATATAGAGGGAATAATAAATAGGAAAAAGAAGGAGCAGCAGGAAAGAATTTTCATGTGGACAGGGCTAATTCAGAAGTTTCTTTATCCAAATTAAGAATTCACCCGAAATAAACCATCAAAACCGGCAGCATCTTTTGAATTGTACTATTGACTTTTCCGCCTACAAAAAAGCCACACCTGAAGGCGTGGCTTTAAAATGTCACTTTTGGCAGCTCTTATTAAGAGACTGCTTTTAATCTTTTTATACCGGATTTATCCAGTTTCTCTTCGGCATAATCTTTATCAACCACCAATTTGTTCGCAGAACCTTCCG
>NZ_JAAVJS010000699.1:0-318 GCF_012037625.1 Tamlana crocina | reverse complement strand
TTAAACCATATTTGAAGAAATAATCTGCAAGGTTTAGGTCCCGCGGCAGGGCAAAAGCACTACCTGTGGGCGTGAAAAGGCTGTCGGTTTCCATCACCGAATTTTCCAGCAGCCATAGCTGTTTCCCGCCGCTCATAAGGTACTGGTCCAACACGAGTTTTTCGGCTTCGGTATAAGCTTCGGTAGGTTTGGCTTCAATGAGCAGGTCGTATTCCTTAAGCTGCTCCAGGGTTCCTGTGGGATCTACAGCTACGGAATCTAATGTGAATGGTGCTATATAGTAATATTGCTGAATACTTTTAATAAAATCGGCTATAT
>NZ_JAAVJS010000698.1:0-318 GCF_012037625.1 Tamlana crocina | reverse complement strand
CCGGGCGAAGATTACCTCATCGCCAAAGATGGGAATGACATGGGCTACAAAATAGCTGAAGTCCTTAAAAGTGCACAACTGGCCCAAAGCCTTTCCCAAAACGGCCGAAAAACTATTTGGGACAGGCATACCTGCGCCCACAGAGTAGATGCACTGGAGGATATTTTGAAGGAACTTGGAATGGCAGAAGAAAAGATCTTTCCAATCCAACACAAAACCATGGAAGCATGAAAAAGAACCTGAAAATTGCCTTTTTTGGATCCAGTATAGTTTCTGCTTACTGGAATGGTGCTGCCACCTACTCCCGCGGAATTGTAA
>NZ_JAAVJS010000697.1:0-318 GCF_012037625.1 Tamlana crocina | reverse complement strand
GGATTTGCATTTTTTTCTATCTCATTCGGGAGGTTAGCAAATCCTCCATACCCCTCTGGATCATAAATGGGGGCAGCAGGGGGCAGCACTCTCGCCATGTACAACGGGTTCAGGCCTCCCGCATAAGTTCCGTCGATGTTAGCTGCATCCCTTTCAGATTTGGCCACAGAAAGATTAACTCCTAATGTAATCCAGTCCTTTGCCTGGTTCTCAAGATTTACACGAGCTGAATATCGTTTCAACCCGGTCTCTATTATTGTCCCTGACTGATCGAGATAATTTCCTGAAACAAAAAAAGAAGTGTTTTCATTTCCGCCC
>NZ_JAAVJS010000696.1:0-318 GCF_012037625.1 Tamlana crocina | reverse complement strand
CGCAACACTACAAGACAAAGTGGGTTCCTGAATATATGCGCGAATATCTTCAGCTAAAATGGGATAGAGAGCAAAAGAGCTGTGAACCTCATGATCTCTTACCTATTGCAAAAGGACAGATGACTCTGGAAAATGAATTGGCTGCACAGGCTGATGAACTTCTTTTTTGCGACACTAACCTTTTAGAACTGGTGGTTTACTCCCGGGCCTATTATGACGAATTTGTAGACCCTGCCCTTCTTAAACCTGCGTTAAAGGCACAATATGATCTTTATTTTTTAACGTATATTGACGTTCCCTGGGTGGAAGATGATCTGC
>NZ_JAAVJS010000070.1:0-688 GCF_012037625.1 Tamlana crocina | reverse complement strand
TGTTATGTACAATGATTTTAGGATATATAGACTTTAAGAATACCTCTCATGAGGAAGCAGATCTAAAACGTACCTGGAATCTGGTAGTGATAAGTTATTTGTCCGCCCTCCTGGTATCTTTCATTATGCTGTGGTTCTTTGACAGGATAGAGGGCTATGGTCCCGGGATTATTGTAGCGCAGGTCATAGTACTTGGAGTACCGGCAGCACTGGGAGCTTCGGCGGGAAGATTAATCATTGGCAGGTAGAAAATATGGGAAACAAAAATGAAAGGAATATCCTTGAAAATATCACTTTTTATAGTGGTATAGTAATATTGATCATACTCTTAATTTATCTCGGCTTCGGAATTGTCAAAAATGATAATAAACCTCCTGAACTTACCGTCAGTATTTCTGAAGATCCAAATTCCGCAGGTACAAAATATAAGATAGAAGTTGAGAATGTAGGGGAGAAGACCGCCGAAGCTGCAATTATTAATTTTGAGCTTTACGATAACGGAAAAGTTGCAGGCAAGGCAGAGTTGCAGATCGGTTATGTACCACAGCACTCCAAAGAGATAGGCTTTATTGTTTTTCCCGGACAACAAACTCCGGCAGATTCCATTGTAATCAATTCGATGAGCTATATTCAGCCATAGGTGGCACTTCAGAAAAAAATCAATCTTCCGTTTCCTTTCCGAATAAAA
>NZ_JAAVJS010000007.1:0-171542 GCF_012037625.1 Tamlana crocina | reverse complement strand
TATAAAACTAAAATGGTCTACCAAAAAATCAGGTAGCAATAAGGATAGTAATTCTTTAGAAATTTCCACAAATTTAATTTTCCCCAAAGATAAAACTATTTAACTCCCCAACTTTTAGGACTGATCCCCGATTTTACCACCTTTGTTACACGATTTAATGAATATTTTGGTATGTGCTAAAAAGAAAAAACCCTTTAAAACATACGTTTTAAAGGGTTTTGGTGAGATTTTAAAATCTCAAAGCGGAGAAAGAGGGATTCGAACCCCCGGAGGTGTGACCCTCAACAGTTTTCAAGACTGCCGCATTCGACCACTCTGCCATTTCTCCTTGAGTGCCTCATCAAGCTATTTGCTTGAATGCGGGTGCAAATATAAAACCCTTTTTTAATTCTTTCAAAGAAAAGTGCAGTTTTTTTAAAATAATTTTCTGTGAGGCCACGCCATCATATTTTGCAAGGTTATTTGTGAAAAACAAAACACAAACCTTATTTTTGCACAAATTATAATTTATAATGGATACCATAAAGCAGCTAAAATGGCGTTACGCTACCAAAAAATTCAATGCAGAAAAAACACTGCCCGAAGACAAATTAAACGTAGTAAAACAAGCCTTTAACCTTACTGCTACCTCGTTTGGTCTCCAAACCATTAAACTCATTATTGTTAAAGATAAGGCCATGCGTGCACCGCTGCAGCAGTACGCTTATAATCAAAAACAGGTGGTCGATGCCTCGCACTTACTTATTATTTGCATTCAGGACAATATCCTGCAAGACGATGTTACCGACTTTTACGATAATATAAAAGGCATCCGCAATACCCCTGAAGAAATTTTAAAACCCTATCGCGAGGACCTCATAAAAATGATAAAAAGCATGTCGGTTCAAGAACGCCAAAAATGGTCCACTAATCAAGCCTACATTGCACTGGGCAATTTAATGACGGTTTGCGCCATTGAGGGTATTGATTCGTGCCCCATGGAAGGTTTCGTACCGGAGAAGTACGACGAAATCCTTCAACTCGAAGAAAAAGGATTAAAATCGGTGTTGCTTCTGCCCATCGGCTACCGTGCCGACGACGATATGTTTTCAGGTTTCAAAAAAGTACGTAAACCCATCGAAGAAGCCATTATCGAAATTTAGTGTTTTTGGGCGTTACCCAAGGGTCGGGCTTTCGGCAGTCGCTGCCTCCTTCGTCGGCGAGCTCCTACAAAGCCTCAATCCCTAACGCAAAACAGCATTTTCAAAATTTAAAAGAGAGAACAAATATATTATGCCAGGATTCGAACTATTTGGAGAACAAGAAAGAAAAGAAGTTAATGATGTTTTAGACAGTGGCGTGTTGATGCGCTACGGTTTCGATGGTATGCGAAACGGCCATTGGAAAGCCAAAGAGCTGGAGGCCGAACTTCAAAACACCTTACAATCCAATCACGTTCAATTAGTATCCAGCGGAACTGCTGCTGTATCGATAGCCTTGGCATCGGCAGGGGTAGGTGCTGGCGACGAAGTCATTATGCCCACGTTTACCTTTGTGGCCAGTTTTGAAGCCATTATGATGTTGGGTGCCATTCCCGTTTTAGTGGATATCGACGACACTTTAGGGTTAGCCCCTGAAGCTGTACAGGCAGCCATTACACCAAAAACCAAAGCCGTTATGGTGGTGCAAATGTGTGGCAGCATGGCCAAAATGGACGCTTTACAAAACATCTGTAAAGCCAATAATTTACTGTTAATTGAAGATGCTTGCCAAGCCATTGGCGGCACTTATAAAAATAAACCTTTGGGCAGCATTGGCGATTTAGGCTGTTTTTCGTTCGATTTTGTAAAAACCATTACCTGTGGCGAAGGAGGAGCAGTGGTAACCAACAATAAGGCATATTACACCAACGCCGATCATTACAGCGACCACGGCCACGACCACGTGGGGAACGATCGCGGTGCGGAAGGCCATCCGTTTTTGGGGTATAATTTCAGGATTTCAGAATTGCACGCTGCAGTAGGCTTGGCGCAAGTAAAACGTTTGCCTGAATTTATAGAGATTCAAATGAAGCATTTCAATATTATTAAATCGGAATTGAGCAAAATTCCCGAAGTGACTTTCCGAACCGTACCTCAAGGTGGCGAGGAAAGCTACGGGTTTTTAAGTTTCTTCCTTCCAGATTTAGAATCAGCGACCAAAGTTTCAGAAGCGTTTAAGCAAAATGGAGTCGATGCCTGTTTTCATTACTACAACAACAATTGGCACTACATCCGTAAATGGGAGCATTTAAAGAATCTAAAATCATTATACCCTATTTCAAAAGAAGTGAAGGATGGGCTGAAATATCTTCAAACTAAAGATTTTTCACAATCCGATAACTACATTGCTCGAAACATTTCCTGTTTAATAAAGTTATCGTGGACTGAAGAGGAAGTGAAAATCCGCGCCCAAAAAATGGCTAAAATCATCTCGGAAGTTCTCAGTTAATCTAAAAGAACTCCAGATCGCTTTGCGTCGTGGTTTTCGTTGATATTGCGGTGCGATGAGCGCAGTCGAATTTGTCATTCCCGTGAAGAAGGGAATCCAAATAAAGGAATTTCAATTTTCAGACCCAATTTTAAAGGACTTTATAACAGTTAAGATGTCGTGGTTTTGTTTATGTGAACCTCGGCTTCAAGAAATTCTTTATTGTTCGCTGTATTTTTGTAGATTTATAGGGAAATCCTATAAATGAGTACATTAAGAACGGTTCTGGTATTATTGATCACGTTTGCTGTTTTTGCCCAAAACCATAAAGAACAGATGGCTTTTAGGGGACTGACGGTAGAGCACGGTTTGTCGCAAAACAGCGTTATCAGTATGGTTCAAGATTCCATTGGCTACATGTGGTTTGCCACGCAAGACGGTCTTAACCGTTACAACGGCCGATCTTTTAAACATTACAGTAAACAGTTTGAAGATATTACCCGAGGCACATTTAGCAACTTGGGAAAGGTGTATATTGATGCGCAAAACCGCTTGTGGATCATTACCCATTCTGGGCAATTGGAACTTTACCGAACACAAACGGATGATTTTAAAATTGTTAACCTTCCGTTTAAGGCCAGTTCTATTTTTCAGGACGAAGCTTTAAATCTTTTTATTGGCACTTATGGCAACGGACTTTTAAAAGTCGATACAAAAACTAAAGACACCCTTAAGGTTTTTAAAAATGAAGATGCCAAAACTACTGTTTATCATATTGCGCAACAAGGCAAAGACGTTTTGGCTGCAGCTTCAAACGCGGTTTTTCGGGTTTATGGCAATGGACGCTATGTAAAAATTCCCGTAGAAATTTCTTCGGAAACCAATTTCAGCGTATTGGAAAACGATGGTAATGGTGGGGTTTGGCTAGGTTCGTTTGGCAATGGTCTCTTTTACATGCCCGTAAATAACAATCAATTTAGAAAATACAGTCACCCCAATCTTCCAGAAGATTTAAACATTGAAGATTTGTTAATAGATAGCAAAAACCGCCTATGGATTGCTACCTATGGCAATGGGGTTTATTTAATTGATTTCCCCGCCAAAAGTGTCAAAAATTTCAAGGCCAATAAAAACAATCCGTTTGCCATCCATTATAACGATATGCTTTGTTTGTACGAAGACATCACTGGGGTAATTTGGGTTGGCTCGGATGGAACTGGCGCCAGTTATTACGACGAACACCTAATAAAATTCAATATTTTAACCAACAACCAAGTGCCACGGTCGGTGAATGTAGATATGGTAAGAAGTTTTACAACTGATTGCAATGATAACTTTTGGATTGGGACTTCCGGAAAAGGACTAACCTTTGGCGATACCAAAAATGAAACTTATAAAACTTTAACCACTGATAATTCTGATCTTAACAGCAATCGCATAATAAGCTTAAATATTTTTGAAAACGATCTTTGGGTAGGGCACCAAGGCTACGGACTAAATATTATTGAAAATTTAAAGCATTATAGTTTTTATCCTGAATTGACAGGTTATACCATTTGGCGCATTTTGCCCGAATCGAAAAACCGAAGATGGTTAGCTACAGAGCGACAAGGTGTTATTTTGTTTGATAAAATCCAAGGCATTCTCAAGGAAATTAATATTGAAAATTCGGGGTTGACCGATAACAATATTCGGGCTTTAATTAAGGGCGAAAATGGTGATTTATGGATTGGTACCGATAATTCGGGCGTATTCAAATGGCATGCCAAAACCGATAAGGTTGAAAAAATTAAAGATCTGGAGGATAAAATAAAATCGTTGCTTTTGGTTGGCGAAACGCTTTGGGTGGGCACTTATGGCAATGGTTTAAAAAAATACAATCTAGTAAATCAATCCATAAGAACTTATACTAAAAGCGATGGTTTGCCCAACCAAGTGGTTTATGGCGTGTTGCCCGATAGCGATCAAAATTTATGGTTGAGTACCAATAATGGTTTGTGCCGTTTCGATCCCAAAAACGAAAAATTTGAAGGATTTAGCGTTGATGATGGTTTACAGGATACCGAGTTCAATACTGGGGCTTATTTTAAAGATGGGCACGGTACCATTTATTTTGGGGGGCTTGAAGGGCTCAACTGGTTCAATCCAGAGCAATTAACTTATAATTCGGCTAAACCCAAAACCATTATTTCGAAGTTTGAAGTTTTTTCAAAGGAATGGCCTTTAAATCAAAATTCCGAATTAAAATACAACCAAAATACCGTAACGTTTACGTTTTCCAGTTTGCATTTTTCGCAACCAGAGCGTAATTTGTACAAATACAGACTCCTAAACTATAACGACGAGTGGGTGGCACCGAAAAACGTTAATTTTGCACATTACACCAATTTACCGCCAAATACCTATACTTTTCAAGTTATTTCTTCAAATTATGATGGTGTTTGGAATAACGAGCCCGCTTTTTTTTCGTTTACCATTCTAAAGCCCTGGTACTTAACAGACGGTATGAAACTGGCTTATGTATTGCTATTTTTACTTATAATGTTCGGGGTTTATAGGTATTTAAAATTTCGATGGAATATAAAAACCCAGTTGCAGCTCGAGCATGCCGAAACTGAGCGATTAAAAAAGCTGGACGAGTTTAAAACGAAACTTTATACCAACATTTCACATGAATTTAGAACACCGCTTACACTTATTTCGGGACCTATAGACCATCAATTGTCCAAAGGCCATTTAAAACCAGAAGACCGAAAGGAATTGGGCTTGGTGAAACAAAATGCCAATAGGCTGCTTAATCTGGTAAATCAGATGGTGGATTTATCAATGATTGATTCCGGACAGGTACGTTTAAAAGTTTCAAAAGGCAATTTGAACATCCTTTTAACCCAAATTGTTTCGGCGTTTCGGTATAAAGCTTCCGAAAAACATATTGAAATAGACAGTAAAATTGATCGCTTAAATTCGGTTTGGTATGACCCTGATATTATTGAAAAAACGGTTTCAAACTTATTTTCAAATGCTATTAAATATGCTCCGGAGAACAGCCGTATTATTTTTGATGCCAACGAGAAGGAAGATAATTTGGTGCTTTCGGTAATCAATACCACCAAGGAAATTTCAAAAAAAGACCTCGGAAAACTTTTCGAACGGTTTTACCAAGACGATACTACGGCCGAAGGGGTTGGGGTAGGGCTGGCATTGGTAAAGGAATTGGTAACACTTTCAAAGGGAAGGATTATTGCGAACAGTATCGATACCAATAAAATCCAATTTACGGTGACGCTTCCGGTAAGTAAAAAGGCATTCCAACCTTCAGAACTATATAAAAAAGACATTGAAGAGGAGTTGCTTTGTGATGGACATGCTGAAGCAGATTTGAACGACGATAGCCCCAGTTTGCTTATTGTTGAAGATGATGCCGATATACGGGCGTTTATAGCTACTATTTTTAAAAGCAATTATAAAATAATTGAGGCCAAAAACGGAAAAATAGGCGTTAAAAAGGCACTGAAGCAAATCCCCGATTTGATTATCAGTGATGTGATGATGCCGATCCAGGATGGTATTTATTTGTGCAATACTTTAAAACACGATGCGTTAACTAGCCACATACCCATAATACTTTTAACGGCCAAAGTGGGCGAGCAAAACATAAAAGAAGGCTTAAAAACGGGAGCAGACGCTTATGTAACTAAACCTTTTGATACAGAAACCCTAAAGTTACGGGTTGAAAAATTGATTGAAAACCGCGAAAAACTTCAAAAGCATTTCAGTAAAGGGTTTACGGTGAACCCCGATATTCAAATTTCTTCCACCGAAGAAGACTTCTTGAAACGTTTAAAAACGGTGCTGGATGATAATTTAATCAACCCCGATTTTACAAGTGTGGCTTTCGCCGAAAACATGGGCATGAGCAGAACGCAATTGCACCGAAAATTAAAGGCCATTGCCGGTGTGAGCACTTCAGAATTTATTAGGTCGCAACGTTTAAAGCTGTCCATAGATCTTTTGATAAAATCAGATTCAACCATTTCAGAAATCGCTTATCAAGTCGGTTTCAATACGCCATCCTATTTCATTAAATGCTTCAAGGAAGTTTATAATTGCACGCCAAACGAATATCTTCAGCAAAGCTAAAAGCTTTAAACATAGGTTTTTAAAGGTTTTTTTGTGCTGTAACATATCTTGCATACTCTGTAACATATCTTCTATCGTTATAGAAATTCTGTGTGTACCTTAGTTGAACAAAACAATTATGCCAGGTTTGAAATGGTCGATTCTGTCGCAGATAAAAATGAGGAAAAAATATATATGAGTATTGACCATTTGGAAAAAGGTACTTACATCCTACATATTTTACTGAAAAACAAAGTAGTTAAAACGATAACTATCAATAAGGAATAAAAGAGGCTATTAATCAATCCTTTAATAAGGGGATAACAAAATAATGTAGAGTTGTCCCCTTATTATTCAAAAACAGTCCATTAAAATGCGTTGCTTTTACATAAATATAATCACCCTTTTTTTGTCCCTCGTACATTTGTGCGCGCAACCTACCTTTAAGTTAGATTCTATTCATCAATATTCGTGGGATGAAGGTCTAACCGATTGGAAACATAATACAAGAGACCTTTATAAATACGATAACGGCGGAATAAAAGAAACCAATCTTTTACGCCTTGTTTTAAACGGAGATGTTTGGGAAAATTTTTATCAATTCAACAAGTCGTACGATGGTAATAACAATTTAACGGAAAGCATATTACAAAATTGGGGAGACGATATGTGGAATAACGGATCGAGGGATAGTTACACCTACGATGCTTCGAACAACACCAAAACATTTAGTTATGCCATATATTCGGGGGGCAATTGGATGGTTTTCAACGAGAATGTTTATGAATATAATTTACGAAACGATATTGTTGAGGACCATAGCACCAAACTTGATTTCGCCACTTTGATGATGGTTAACGATCAACGTTTAAATTACTTGTACGACGCCGATAACCTTCTTGAATTTGAAATATTGGAAGAATGGCGTGATGTCATTACAGATTGGGAAAATGAAGAACGTAAAAAATATACCTACAATATCGATGAGCAGATTATTCTAATTGAAATTTATGGCTGGAGTGTCAGTTCAATGGAATGGGGTACGCCTTACCGCCAAACCATTATTGACTATAACGAAAGTAATTTGCCCACGGTAGTAACCGAGCAGACTATTGCATCGGGTTCATGGGTAAACACGGTAAGGGTGGAGAACACCTATGACGGCAATAACAATCTAGTTGAAATTTTGGGGCAGGAATGGAACAGTAGCACCGAAGAATGGGAAAACTCATATCGTCAGCTGAGAGGTTTTGACACCAATAACAACGAAATTGAATTGATTTTTGAATCGTGGAATGCTTCAACCGAGATGTGGGAAGGATTTTTAAGATTGGTTAAATTTTGGTCGGAAGAAGGCGGTTTAAATGTTGAAGGTTCAAATCTTCAAGCCGAAAATATAAGGGTTTATCCTAATCCGGTTATAGACGACGTAACCATTAAAGTGAACAACTTATTAAAATCACCATTAAATGTTGTGCTGTTTGATGCTTATGGAAATAAAGTGAAACAAGAGTCAATTAAAATCGGAACAAAGAAATTGAAAATGTCTTTACAAAATTTAAGCTCGGGCATCTACTTTTTACGGTTGAATGACCAAAAGGTTTATAAAATGGTAAAACAATAAAATATTTAAAATTAATTGAGCGCTATTAATCAATTAGGGAGACCAACGTAAAGTTGGAAAAAAGAGGGTGGGAGCCCTCTTTTTTTAGTACTTTAGATAATCTACAATCTCCAAACCGTAGCCGATAAGCCCCACACGTTTGGTTTCTCCGGAGTTAGAAATTAAGCGGAGTTTGTGGATGTTGAGGTCGTGCAGTATTTGTGCCCCAATACCAAAATCTCTATTATCCATAGCTATTTTAGGTGCTTTTGCAATAGTGTTTGGTTTTTGTTCGGCTTTTAAGTAGGATAGTCGCTTTAGGATATTGGTAGATTGCGATTCCTGATTTATAAAAATGATAGCGCCTTTTCCAGCGTCATTAACCACTTTAAACATATTGTCCAATTGTTTATCGGCATCGTTGGTTAATGTACCGAGTATATCGTTATTAACTAATGTAGAATTGATTCGTGTTGGAATCTCCTCGTTATCTTTCCATTGGCCTTTTGTAAGTGCGATATGCACTTGTTCGTTGGTGGTTTGTTGGTAAGCGCGCAACCTAAAATTACCAAAACGGGTTTCGATATCGAAATCTTCTTTTTTCTCAATCAACGAATCGTGCTGCATTCGGTAAGCCACTAGGTCTTCAATAGAAACGATTTTTAAATCGAGTTTCTTCGCGATGTCATAAAGCTGTGGCAATCGGGCCATCGAGCCGTCTTCGTTCATAATTTCAACAATAACCCCTGCTGGATTTAATCCGGCTAGCCTAGCAAAATCAATGGCCGCTTCGGTATGTCCTGTTCTTCTTAAAACGCCACCTTCTTTGGCTACCAATGGAAAAATATGTCCTGGTCGAGCCAGTTCAAACGGTTTGGTATCACGGTCAATTAATGCTTTTACGGTTTTCGATCTGTCGCTGGCTGAAATTCCTGTAGTAACCCCATTACCTCTTAAATCGACAGACACCGTAAAGGCCGTTTCCATATGGTCGGTATTGTTTCTAACCATCATATCGAGATCGAGTTCTTTGCATCGGGTCTCAGTAAGTGGCACACATATCAATCCGCGTCCTTGAGTAGCCATAAAGTTAATAACCTCTGGGGTTACTTTATCGGCAGCAGCTAAAAAATCACCTTCATTTTCACGGTTTTCGTCATCAACAACAATAATAACTTTTCCGTTTCTTATATCATCAATAGCTTCCTGAATGGTATTCAGTTGTATATCAGAAGCGTTTTTCTGTGTCGTGGTTTCTGTTGTCATTTTGCAAAGATATTGCTTATTTTAAAGAATCTAAACAGTTTCGTTTTAAGTCTTCCTTTATTTTTTGGTTGAGGAAAAGAAAGGTTATCATGTAAAGCGGAAGCCCAATTATTAAAAGTAAAAGCTTTGGCCTTTTACGAGGTTTGTTGATGTGCTTATAAAACTGAAAGGTGTTTTTTATGGATTTAATGCAATAAACCACAAATAGGATTAAGGACACTACACTAAGCTGAATGGCCGAATCGGCCAACGAAGGCAGTTTGTTGTTTCTAAATACAAAGAACAAAATCAGTAATATAACCCCAATAAAATAGAGTGTTTTTGCAAATTTTACGTGGTCGTGGTAATCTTTGACTATTTGTTCAGATTTTTGGAAATCATCTTGAATTATAACACCATTATCTTTTAATTGATGTGTGTTAATACCTCTTGCCTTTAAAACCTTTATGGCTTCAAAACGAACTGGTTCTTCATGGCCTAAACTTTCGTAATTATTGATAATATCGACAAGTTCTTCGTTTTTTTGGTTGGAAAGGAATTTATAATCAACTGAGTTTTTTTCCTTTATTTTAAAGATGCGTTTAAGAGGTTGAAATACGCTATCAAAATCAAATAGACCTTTATCTTCCGTGGCTCTTTTGGTTAAAAAGATGCCCAACGGCAACATCACCAATGTAGAAAACCAACTGGCTAAAATGGGGTTGAATCCACCATTTTTAGCGCTATTGGTTGCAAAAATACCAATGAAATGATAGGATAAAAACAACACAATGGCAATAACCATGGGCAGCCCAATACCACCTTTTCTAATTAAAGCGCCCAATGGAGCACCCACAAAAAACAAGATAATACAGGCAAAGGCTAAAGCAAACTTTTCGTGGAACGAGATAACGTGTTTGTTAAGCCATGACTTAGAGTTTTTTAAAGTGACTTCTTTGGATGAAATGAGTTGCTTAGAAGACGCAATGGTTCGCAACGCCGATTCCACCAATTCGATTTTCTTTTTAGTATCGAAAATATTTAGGATAACGCCGGTATATTCTTCTGTTATGCTATCGTTCTTTTTAGAATTGACGGGCGTTTTTTGAATTTGTGGCAGGCCCGATCTTACCTCTAAATTTTTCGCAAAAGTTTCATGCTCTTCATCACTTTTTTTAACGAGCGAATCGATGGTTTTGTTCAAATCCACCACATCGAGCATATTGTACTTATCGGTTTGCGATTGCTCATCAAAATCAACTTGATTCATATTCGACAAATCAATGTTGATAATCTTCTTTTCAAAAGCACTTTTGGCGAAGGGTTGCCGCTCTCTAGTTTTTAAGTTTTTGGTTTCTACATCTTGGTATAGGTTGCCATCGAGAAGGATAAGCTTTAAAACGTTTGAATTTTCCGCACTGGTTAACTCACCGGTTTTCGATTTTATTACTGTGGTGTTTTTTCGTCCGTTATTGCCTTTTATATGTATGGTAACATCTTCCAAAAATTGTCCGCGGTCACCACTTTTCTTTTCAACTTTAATATTGTAATCGGTGCCTTCAATAGCATTGAACTGCCCTTCGGCAATAGCCATGGCTGGTTTTAACTTAGCGATGTTCCGCCGTAAATTATAAGAGTTGAGTTCGGCCCACGGAATCACGTTATTGGAAAAGAAAAAGGTAATAATACCCAATATGACAATAAAAATACTGAGCCCAGACATGGCACGCTGCAATGAAATCCCAGTAGATTTCATGGCAGCAAACTCATAATTTTCGGCAAAGCTACCAAATACCATAATGGATGAAAGCAAGATGGTAAGCGGTAACACCAAAGGAATAAGCTTTGGCATAAAATACAACAAAAACTTAACAATCACGATAAGATCTAAATCTTTACCCGCCAATTCTTTTATGTAGAGCCAAATGGTCTGTAAAATAAAAATCAGCATGAGTATAATAAACACGCTGAAAAAGGTTTTTAAGTAGGTTGTTAGTATGTAGCGATCTAAAATTTTCACTCGTTAAGCGATAATCGGGATGCAACCGTTTTTCTTGTTTGCGGAAACATCTCGAAATTGTTGATGTTTTTTGAAATATGGTTAATAAATCAGACCGTTGTTTTAGTCTAATTTATTAATGTAATAGTCTTTGTATTTACTGGCATCAAAGGTAAACAAGCTTTTTGATATGGGCGTATTCGTTTTAAAAGAATTAACGGTTAGTGTGGTTTTTGTTCCGTTTTTGCCTACCTGAATTAAATTGTAAATATGTTTGGTATTGGCATCGATGCCTAAGAGGATATTTTTGATTTCTGAATTCGAATCGATGGGGGTTAATTTTACGTATTGAATTTTTCTTCCATTGATATTTTGCTGAATATCGGTTTTGTAGGTGTAGCCATCTTCGTAAAACGACAGCATTTTACTGGGCGTAATGGCATCGTTTTCTTCATCAATATTAGAAGTTATGGTCACTTCTTCATCTTCTGGACTAATGCTGTAAAGGGTTTTACCATCAAAAAGGCGGGTAACGCCCAAAATATTCAAACGGTATTTTTCACCCTCTAAAACCACATCGCCTTTGGTTTCCTGTTTGATGTTTTCAGAAAGGTTTTCTAAAGTATATTTAAAATCGAGTGAAATATTCTCATAGGTTTTTACCTTTTCTGAAACTTCGTTTAAAAGTGTTTTGGCTTTATTTTGTGCAAAAGCGTTAACGGAAAGGATAAGTATTGCAAAAGCAAATAATTTTTTCATTTTCAATGTTATATTTCGTTTTCTAAAAGTTTTTCTAAAGCTGTAATATCGGGCACCAAAACCTGTCTGGCTTTACTGCCTTCAAAAGGACCAACAATGCCTGCAGCCTCCAATTGGTCGATTAAACGTCCGGCACGGTTGTAGCCCAATTTTAATTTTCTTTGCAATAGCGAAGCCGAACCTTGTTGTGCCGTTACAATTACTATGGCTGCATCTTTAAATAGGGCGTCGCGATCGGCTATATCTACATCAATACCTGTGCCACTTTCTTCGCCAACGTACTCGGGAAGCATATAAGCATCGGGGTAGGCTTTTTGTGAACCGATAAAATCGGTAATGCGTTCCACTTCGGGAGTATCCACAAAGGCACATTGCACACGAATAAGGTCATTACCTTGCGTGTAAAGCATATCACCACGGCCAATAAGTTGATCGGCACCTGAACCATCCAAAATGGTTCGGGAATCGATTTTTGAAGTTACCCTAAATGCGATTCGAGCTGGGAAGTTAGCTTTGATGATACCCGTAATAACGTTAACAGACGGACGTTGCGTGGCGATAATTAAATGGATACCAATGGCACGAGCCAGCTGTGCTAAACGGGCTATAGGGGTTTCTACCTCTTTACCGGCTGTCATAATCAAATCTGCAAACTCATCCACAACCAAAACAATATATGGTAAAAATTGATGGCCATCGTTCGGGTTTAATTTTCTTGCCTTGAATTTAGCATTGTACTCCACAATGTTTCGGCACATGGCGTTTTTCAACAACTCGTAGCGGTTGTCCATTTCAATGCACAACGAATTTAGCGTATTGATAACCTTGGTATTATCGGTAATAATGGCATCTTCGCTATCGGGCAGTTTCGCCAAATAGTGGCGCTCAATTTTATTGAAGAGCGTCAATTCAACTTTTTTCGGATCTACCAAAATGAATTTCACCTCGGCAGGATGTTTTTTATAAAGCAGTGAGGTAAGAACGGCGTTGAGCCCCACCGATTTACCTTGCCCCGTGGCACCGGCCATAAGCAAGTGCGGCATTTTTGCCAAATCGACCACAAAGGTTTCGTTGCTAATGGTTTTTCCGAGGGCGATAGGGAGGTGCATTTCAGAATTTTGGAATTTCTTCGATGCAATGACCGAGCGCATGGAAACAATAGTCGAGTTTTTATTGGGCACTTCAATACCGATAGTTCCTTTTCCGGGAATTGGCGCAATAATTCGAATACCCAAAGCAGACAGCGATAAAGCAATATCGTCTTCCAGGTTTTTAATTTTTGAAATTCGGATACCGGCATCGGGCACAATTTCATAAAGTGTTACCGTTGGCCCAATGGTAGCTTTAATGCTGGAAATACCAATTTTATAGTTGCTGAGGGTTTCAACAATACGGTTTTTGTTTTCCTCAAGCTCTTCTTGGTTGATTTTAATGCCTTCGGTATCGTATTTTTTAAGAAGCTCTAGGGTAGGGAATTGGTATTTAGCCAATTCTAAAGTAGGGTCGAATTGTCCAAAATCCTCAACCAATTTATTGGCAAGGTTATCGGTTTCTGAGATTTCTTCCTTTACTTCTTCAACTTTTATTTCAAGGTCTGTTTCTTCGTCTTCACTTTCGTTTACACGAACTTCCAAAGGAGCAGGTGTTTCCTTTTTAGTGTCCTTAACAGGTTTTAATTCGGGTTCAATATCTTCTTCTTCATCATCATCCAAAGGAATTTCGAAAGCCGATTTTATGGCTTCGGCTTCTTCCGTTAAATTGTTGTCCAAAGGCGCTATAACATCTTCTTTCATGCTTGAAAGTTCTTCTTTAATGTCTTTCTTGGCCGATTTAAAAAGCTTTGAAAAACTTTCGAAAGTGAGCTTAAAACGAATTGCCAAATAGGTAATCAATCCGAATAAAAGAAGTAGGGCAACACCAATTTTTCCGATGTAATCTTGTAAAAAAGTGTTGAGTTCAAACCCAACCGTACCTCCTAAAATATCGTTTTTGCCGCCAAAGAATCCTAAAAGAATCGATGTCCATATTATAATAAGGATGCCCCAAAACCAATGTTTTCTCAGTTTGGCTTTGTTGATGTTCATGAGCACATAAACACCCGATAGAAAAACCAATCCTGAAAATATAAATGAAGCTACCCCAAAACCACGTTGGATAAAAAAATCGCTGAGCCAAGCCCCCGATTTACTAAGCCAGTTTTGTGTTTTTACTTCACGAGACGTGAATTCCGTAAGTACACTTTGGTCTGCTTTGCCCGTAAACAAAAACGATACAAAAGCAATAAAAAGGAGCAAACCTAATATAGCCAAGAAACTGCCCAAAACCAATTTTTGTTGGTTGTTTAGGTTAAATTTTGGCAGTGCCAACCTTTTTTTTGTTGTTGGTTTAGATTTGGTTTTCCTTTTGGCCATTAATGCGGGAATGTGGAATTGAAGTTATTGAATGGGTTTAATGCTAAATGGTTTAACAACTCAGCAAAAATACAAATTACTAACGTTTATCCTAGAGGGAATATTATTTTAAAAAATCTTCGGAAGGTAAATGATCAGCCCCACAATTACAGCAAAAACAGAGGCGATAAAAACCGCCCCTGCTGCTAAATCTTTTATTTTGCCTATTTTAATGTGGTATTCCGGGTGTATAAAGTTGGCTATTTCCTCAATGGCTGTATTGGCGCCTTCAATACTCATTACCAATGCGATGGCTAGAATTTGTATCATCCACTCGGTGGTTGAAATTTCAAAGTAAAAACCAGCTATGGAAACCAATACAGCTATACAAAACTGAATCTTTATACTGGGTTCGGTCTTTAATAACAACAACGCACCTTTAAAGGCGTAGCGCACACTTTTTGCCCGGTTAATTAAAAGTGGTTCTTTTTTATTATTCATAAAGAGCTTCTAGTGCTGCTTTGTAGTTGGGTTCATCTACGGTTTCGCTTACTTGTTCGGTGTATTTTACCGTGCCGTTTTCATCTAAAACCACCACGCAGCGGGAGTGCAGGCCTTCCAATGGGCCATCAACAAACTCCAATCCGTAGTCTTTTCCAAATTGCCCGGTTTTAAAGTCCGATAAACTCTCTACATTTTCAATGCCCTCTGCGGCACAAAAACGGGACTGCGCAAAAGGCAAATCGCGAGATATGCAAAGTACTTTAGTGTTTTCCAATTCGCTGGCTTCTTTGTTAAATTGTCTTACTGATGCGGCACAAGTGCCTGTATCTAAACTCGGAAAAATGTTCAATACCAGTTTGCTGCCTTTGTAGTTGGTTAAACTTTTGGTGGATAGGTCGGTTGCTGTCAATAAAAAATCGGGAGCTTTACTTCCGGTTTCAGGTAAGTTTCCAGCGGTGTTTATTTTGTTTCCTTTTAAAGTGATAGTTGCCATGTTATTTTGTTTTAAATTAAGTGATAAAAATAAGGAATAATTGTGCGTTAAATTGAAAATGATAAGTGAAATTTAAGCCCGTTTGTTAATATTGTGTTAAAGCATCTGTTTTTAAAAACCGTTAAGTTTCATAAATCGTTTGTAGTGTATAATCTAAAAAATCAAAATTATGAAAAAGTCAAATTTAATTGCCGCATTTGTTTTTACACTATCATTGTTTACAAGTCAATACATCACGGCTCAAAATAGCACGATGAAGGAAGATACCAAAATGGTTGGTGGTGCTGAAATGTACCCAAGTAAAGACATTATTGATAATGCTGTTAATTCAAAAGATCACACCACTTTAGTTGCAGCTGTAAAAGCAGCCGATTTAGTTGGAGTTTTAAAAAGCAAAGGCCCTTTTACTGTTTTTGCACCAACAAATGATGCCTTTAGTAAACTACCCGATGGAACAGTAGATAGTTTACTTATGAAAGAAAACATGGCTTCATTACAGAATATTCTAAAATATCATGTGGTTTCAGGAAAATGGAGCGCTAAAGACATTATGGGCATGATAAAAAAAGGTAGCGGAAAAGCTGAAATAGAAACCGTGAGCGGTGGAAAGCTAACAACTTGGATTAAAAACCACAATGTTTATGTTACTGATGAGAATGGAAACTCAGCACAAGTTACTATTGCAGATGTAAACCAATCTAATGGCGTTATCCATGTCATTGATACGGTATTATTGCCTAAGTCTTAAAAAAAGATAGTATAGTTATTAATTTAAAGCCATTCTTTTTAGATGGCTTTTTTTTATTGTTTTATATAATATTGATAGTTTTTTCCAATAAATGGATAGTTTAAAAAAATGAATTTCGTATAGATTCAGGTTTAAAATTATTAATTTTATGGAAATGAACAACTAATAAAATCAAATTAATAATGGAGAATAAAATGCACTCAAATGGTTCGTCAATGGGTAAGTGTCCTTTTGGCCACGGAAGTAACACTGCTTCTAGTAAAACGGTTACAGAATGGTGGCCCGAAACTTTAAACTTGGATATTTTACACCAGCACGACACCAAAACTAACCCGTTTGGAAAAGATTTTAATTACCAAGAAGAATTAAAAAAACTGGATGTTGAAGCATTGAAGAATGATGTCCGTAATTTGATGACTGACAGTCAAGATTGGTGGCCTGCCGATTGGGGGCATTACGGAGGTTTAATGATTAGAATGGCTTGGCATGCAGCGGGAACGTACAGAGTAGCCGATGGCCGTGGAGGCGGAGGTACCGGAAACCAACGATTTGCGCCACTTAACTCTTGGCCCGATAACGCAAGTTTGGATAAAGCACGACGTTTACTTTGGCCAATAAAGAAAAAATATGGCAATAAAGTTAGTTGGGCAGATTTAATCATTTTAGCCGGTACAATGGCCTATGAAAGTATGGGGCTGAAAAGTTACGGATTCGCTTTTGGACGAGAAGATATATGGCACCCTGAAAAGGACATTTATTGGGGAGCTGAAAAAGAATGGTTAGCGCCAAGTGATGAGCGTTACGATAGCGTAGATAAACCCAATACCATGCAAAATCCGTTGGCAGCGGTACAAATGGGACTTATTTATGTGAATCCGGAAGGCGTTAATGGAAATCCAGACCCTATAAAAACGGGAGCACAAGTGCGTGAAACCTTTAAGCGTATGGCGATGAACGATGAAGAAACGGTAGCACTAACTGCTGGTGGACATACCGTGGGTAAAATGCACGGTAATGGTGATGCCAGTATTTTAGGAGCTGATCCAGAAGCAGCCAATGTGGAAGAGCAAGGTTTTGGATGGGCAAACCCAACTAAAACTGGTGTAGGGCGTGATGCTGTTACTAGTGGTATTGAAGGGGCGTGGACTACCCATCCAACTAAATGGGATAACGGTTATTTCGAGATGCTATTCAACCATGAGTGGGAGTCGGTGAAAAGTCCTGCGGGAGCTTGGCAGTGGGAACCCGTAAGTATTGCAGAAGAAGATAAGCCGGTTGATGTTGAAGATTCTTCAATCCGTAATAATCCAGCAATGACCGATGCCGATATGGCCATGAAAATGGACCCAATTTATAGGGAGATTTCATTAAAATTTAAAGAAGATTTTGAAGGGTTTTCAGATGCTTTTGCCCGTGCTTGGTTTAAATTAACGCACCGCGACATGGGGCCTAAAGATCGTTGGTTTGGTCCCGATCTACCTCAAGAAGATTTAATCTGGCAAGATCCTATTCCGAAAGGAAAGAAAGATTACGACGTTGAGGCGGTTAAAGCTAAAATTTTGGATTCAGGATTAAGCATTTCTGACATGGTTTCAACAGCTTGGGACAGTGCCAGAACATTTAGAGGTTCAGATTTTAGAGGCGGAGCCAATGGTGCTCGAATCCGTTTAGCACCTCAAAAAGATTGGTCTGGAAACGAACCAAAACGATTACAAAAAGTATTGTCTGTACTCGAACCGATTGCCAAAGCATTTGGAATTAGCGTTGCCGATACTATTGTTTTAGCTGGAAATGTGGGCGTTGAAAAAGCCATTAAAAATGCAGGAATGAACGTTAGTGTGCCATTTGCTCCAGGGCGTGGCGATGCTACGGCAGAAATGACCGACGTGGAGTCTTTTGAATATTTGGAGCCAAAAGCCGATGGTTTTAGAAATTGGCAGAAAGAAGAATATGTGGTAAGTCCGGAGGAATTGCTTTTAGACCGTGCACAACTCATGGGACTGACCGCTCCCGAAATGACTGCTTTAATTGGCGGTATGCGTATTATAGGGACAAACCATGGCGGCACAAAGCATGGCGTGTTTACGGAAAACGAAGGTGCTTTGACCAATGATTTCTTTGTGAATTTAACCGATATGGCCTATAAATGGAAACCTGCAAAAGACGGTATTTATGAAATTCTAAATCGTAAAACAAGTGAAGTGAAATGGACGGCCACTCGTATTGATCTTGTTTTTGGTTCAAATTCTATCTTAAGATCTTATGTCGAAGTGTATGCTCAAGATGACAGTAAGGAAAAATTTGTAAACGATTTTGTTGATGCTTGGGTAAAAGTAATGAATGCCGATCGTTTTGATCTGTAAACTTTCAGATTGAATTACTGATGATTAGAAATTAAAAAGGTGCTGCTTTTAAAACAAAAGCAGTACCTTTTTTTTGTTAATCCATATCAAATCTTAGCCCTATGGAAATATTGTTTTGGTCTGCAAATTGGTCTTTAAATAGGGGAGACAAATCGTATTTGGCATATAGTGCAACATCGTCAAAAGCAATGTAACCACTTATTCCGTAAACTAAATTTGAAGTATTAAAACTGTGTTTCTGTTTGTCTTTTTTACGTTCGCCATCCATAGTATATTTGAGTTTTTGGCGAGTACCAACATTAAAACCGCCATAACCACCAAAACCTATTTTGAACTTATTACTTGTTGAATATCTAAAATAGTTGTCGCGCTCAATCTTTTTTGAAGGCCCTAATTCAAAATGAACGGGAAACACCAAATTAGTTATCGATAGTTTTGATTTTTTAAGATTAGAAGGAAATTCCTCTAGAAAAGTTTGGTCATTTTGTTGAACAAAATATTGGTTATCGTTTGGTTTTAGTCCGTTTATTTGAAAAGAAACCCCATATTTAAGTCTCAAAAAATTTGAGTTTTCAAAAACTCGGGTTTTCCAAGCCCAACCTGCTTCAAAGAAGCGTGAACCACCAAATTTATATGACGAATCGTCTAAACTTTCACCCTCAATAATGGCATTGTTTAGTCCAAAAGCCAAAACGAACTCGCTACTGGTGCGTCTGTCATATTTTTTGGGTTGGGTAATAGTATATGGCTCATCATTAATGACGATGCCAAAAACGTGTTTGTTTGCGGTTTTGTTCAAGCCGTAATCATTACGCTTTAAAAGTTCAATTTTATTGTTAGCTATGGCTATTCGGTTTTCAATATTCAAAGCCGCTATTTTGGCTGCTTCCATTTTTAATTCCTGTGCCTCTTTTAAAGTGATTTCGCCGTTTTCAACCTTCGCGTTGATAGCTTCAACTTCAGCTTTTAAATGTTCTTTTTCTTCTTTTTCAATGGTTAATTTGACTTTTTCCAACATCTCAATATTTTTTTCGTTCTTGATGGCCGGAATACTTTTTTGTGCAGGGATGAGTTGCACGCATAACGTGAATACCAGTGATATTAAGTACTTAATAATTGTTTGCATAACTGTTCGTTTTTAATGGGCTAAATTGGTTTTAGCTTTGATTGATTGATTGATTGATTGATTGATTGATTGATTGATTGATTGATTGATTTTCAGTATTTAAATTTGATGGAAATTACTAATCGTTGCGTTGGGCAACCGCAGTTTTTACAGTGTTGTAGCTTGCTTTTATGGCTTCAAAAACTTTGGTCCTAAAGGATTGGTCGAGTTCGGCCTCAACATCTTCAAGTAAAGCGTTGGCATCAACAACGCCAGTGTTTTTGTCGATTATTCGATTTAATTTTATTTCCCGTTCGGCCTTTTTTAAGAGCGCATCGATATCGGCATCTGTTACCTCTTGGGTTTGTTTGAGTTCGTGAATCTGCGCCACCACATCTTGTATTTTTTGTTCCTCGAATGTTAAAGGTGAATTATTGGGCGATTTGTTTAAAACCTCAGTGTTTGACTTTTCGGGTGCAGAAACAATCTCTGTTTGGGTATTGTTAAAATCTGGAGTAATTGTGCTGGTTTTATTTGCGGCCTTTTCAGTGGGCTGCATTTTCATGGGTTTTGGTTCTGGTTTTTGGGCATCAACCATTTTTACATCTTCAATGTTGTTGTTTGGTATGATCTCGTTCTGTTCAGTTTTTGGAGTTGTAACTATTTTTTGTTCTTTTTCAATCGTGTTATTGGTGCTGAAAAATTGAGTTACCACAAATGCTACACCAATAAAGCTTGCGGCCACGCCCAACCACCAATAAAGTTTGTTGTTATTGGGCTTTAGTTCATTATCCAAACGGTTTGAGAGTCTTTCCCAAGCTTGTTTTGAGGGCTGTAAATTGCGTTTTTCCAGCTTGTTTTTTAACTCCTCTTCGTATTTAAGTGGTGCCATAACTCGTTACTTTATTTATCTTTCTAATTTTTTCCTGAAGCATTTTTCGTGCTTTAAACAGTTGCGATTTTGATGTGCCTTCCGATATGTTGAGCATTTTGGCTATTTCAGGATGTTTGTAGCCTTCAATGGCATACATGATGAAAACCACTTTGTAGCCCTCGGGAAGTCCGTCGATTAATTCTTGAATCATGCTGACTTCAATATCAACATTGATGTGGTCTGCGTAAGCGTCTTGGACCGGAATGTCTTCCATTGAAAACTCAATCTTTTTTTGTTGCCTTAAAAAGGAAATAGACTGACGAACCATAATTTTTCGGATCCACCCTTCAAAACTGCCTTCATTTTTAAAACTGGATAGGTTTTTGAAAACTTTAAAAAAACCATCGAGCATCACGTTTTCGGCATGTTGCAGGTCTTTTATATAGTATCTGCAAACGCTCAACTTTTTTGGAGCATACATCTCAAACAGAACGTGTTGCGCTTCACGATTCTGTTTAACGGCCTTTTTTATAAGCTGCGTTTCGTTTTTATGGAGTTGTATGACTTTCAAAAAAGATTTCATTTTAGCTTTCTATTTATACAGACGCTATTTTTTTACTAAGGGTTGCCTAGGGGTATAATTTTTTTTCAAAATTCAGATTTAAGGTTAAGGATATTAGTGGTTAAAAATGGCTAAAAACAAAGCAACCACCTCGTTTTTGAAGTGGTTGCTTTTTCTATCGTAATAGGGTAATTTTTTTATTTTAAACTACCTACCATATCCTCGGGTTTTACCCATTCGTCGTATTCTTCGGCAGTAACATAGCCTAAATTAATGGCTTCCTCTTTTAAAGTGGTGCCGTTTTTATGGGCCGTGTTTGCTATTTCTGCAGCCTTGTAATAGCCTATTTTAGTGTTTAAAGCCGTAACAAGCATTAATGAATTATTCAATAATTTGGTAATCACATCGTGGTTTGGCTCGATGCCAACAGCACAGTTTTCATCAAAACTTACGCAGGCATTTCCAATAAGTTCAGCCGATTGCAACACATTGGCAGCCATTACTGGTTTGAATACGTTAAGCTCGTAATGACCTTGTAAACCGCCGACAGAAACCGTAACATCGTTACCCATAACTTGGGCACAAACCATAGTTAAAGCTTCACATTGTGTGGGGTTGACTTTTCCGGGCATAATGGAACTTCCTGGTTCGTTGGCAGGAATAATAATTTCTCCAATTCCCGAACGTGGGCCAGAGGCCATCAATCTAATATCGTTGGCTATTTTATTTAAAGACACCGCTAATTGCTTTAAAGCACCATGGGTTTCAACCAGAGCATCGTGCGCCGCTAATGCTTCAAATTTATTGGGAGCCGTTACAAACGGAAGTCCGGTAAACTCAGCAATGTATTCAGCTACACGCTTGCTGTAGCCTTTTGGTGTGTTCAGTCCAGTACCAACGGCAGTTCCGCCAAGTGCCAATTCACTTAAGTGTGCTAAGGTGTTTTCTAGGGCTTTTAACCCGTAATCCAATTGCGCCACGTAACCAGAAAGTTCCTGACCCAAAGTTAAAGGTGTAGCATCCATTAAGTGGGTTCTACCTATCTTAACCACATTTTTAAAGGCATCCGATTTTTTCTTCAGCGTATTGCGCAATTGCTTTACCCCAGGAATGGTAACTTCAACTATTTTCTTGTAAGCAGCAATGTGCATACCGGTAGGAAAGGTGTCGTTTGAAGATTGCGATTTGTTAACGTCATCATTAGGCTGGATGGTTTTCTCGCCTTCGCCAATTACTTTTCCGGCCAATTGGTGCGCGCGGTTGGCAACCACCTCATTAACGTTCATGTTACTCTGCGTACCCGAACCGGTTTGCCAGATTACCAACGGAAATTGGTCGTCGTGCTTGCCTTCTAAAATTTCATCACAAACTTTAGCAATTAAATCACGCTTTTCAACAGGCAACACACCCAACTCACAATTAGTATAAGCAGCGGCTTTTTTTAAGTATGCAAAACCGTAAACAATCTCTAAAGGCATAGAAGCCGCAGGGCCAATTTTAAAGTTGTTTCTGGAACGCTCGGTTTGTGCGCCCCATAGTTTATCGGCAGGTACTTTAACCTCGCCCATGGTGTCTTTTTCTATTCGGTAACTCATTTTGATTGTCATTAAATTTTAAAGCGCTAATTTAATGTTTTTAACAGCTTTAAGTAGTAAAAATTAGAGTTTTTATTAAGGGTTTTTAACATATAAATAACGGTTTATAATTTAAAAACAGCCAACAATTAAGTACATTAGCTTTACAAATATGAACATGTTTTGTGTTTGATTTTAATAACTTTAACTAAATAAAAACAATATTATGGCAACAATTAGATTAGGAGACGAAGCCCCAAATTTTACAGCACAATCTACCGAAGGTGTAATTAATTTTCATGAGTGGCTAGGCGATAGTTGGGGTATACTTTTTTCGCATCCGGCAGATTACACGCCCGTTTGTACTACCGAATTGGGTACTGTGGCAAAATATAAAGAAGAGTTCGAAAAGCGTAACGTAAAAGTGGTAGCACTTAGCGTTGACGGATTGGAATCTCACAAAGGCTGGGTAAACGATATTAACGAAACCCAAAACACTACGGTAAATTTTCCGATTATTGCAGATGAAGACAGAAAAGTTTCTGAACTTTATGACATGATTCACCCCAATGCCAGTGAAAAATTTACGGTGCGCTCGGTATTTGTTATTGGTGACGATAAAAAGGTAAAGTTGATTATTACCTACCCGGCTTCAACCGGAAGAAATTTTGAAGAACTACTTCGTGTCATTGATTCCTTGCAATTAACGGCTTACCATAAAGTGGCCACACCAGCTAACTGGAAGCATGGTGAGGATGTTGTGATTTCACCAGCGGTGACCAATGAGCAAATTCCAGATTTATTTCCAAAAGGACACAAAGAAGTTAAACCGTATTTAAGAATGACCCCACAGCCTAATTTAAATTAGTGGAAAACTCTGTTAATAAATATTACGTCGATATTGTATAACAAATGGCTTTGCACTATCTTTGCGTAAGATTTTTTAAAAGACACTTATTATTATGTTTGATTTTGACCAATATTTAGGCTTTTTAGCATTCTTAACTATCTTAACTATAGGGTTTTGGTTAATGATATTCTTGTTAACTTTTGTAATTCCTTATTGGATTGGAGGTTCGCTAATTGAAAGATTAAAAGAAATTAGAGAAGAAAAGAAAGCGAAACGCGAAGCGGCTCAATAATCACTCTAATATTTAAATAACAAAAAAGGAAGTTCAATTTGAACTTCCTTTTTTGTTTATGACAATGTGATGGGTTAAAACCCCATATCGTCATCATCATCTCCGTTATTCTCACCTCTGTTCCGTTGGTTGCGCTTCTTTTGTTGATTGAAACGGTACATAAACGACACGTTGATTTGGCGTTGCCTCCATTGTCTTTCACTATACCTTTCGTAAGAATCGGTAGTCGTGGTACCTTGGTACTTTCTGGAGTTAAGCAGATCTCGCACGTTTAATGATATGGTTGCATTGTCATTGAAAATCTCCTTACTAAAAGCGAGGTCTATAGATAAAATACCGTCTCGTTCACCTTGCGTACTTTCTCTAGCCCCCATATAAAAGGCGTTGGTCTGCCAGTCTATTTTTGCAGGCAATGTTACTTTACTGCTCAAGCGACCAAACCAACTTGTGTTTTTTACGCTATAGTCTTTACCATTGAAATCACCATCGGTTTCAAATTGAAAAATATTAAAACTAGAATTTAATCTTAGCCATTTTTTGGGATTGTAAAGTAAGCCAAATTCGCCACCTGCTCTTTTGTTGGTCGATAAGTTTACAGGAATAGTCCTAATGATATCGATACCATCAGTGGTTTGCAATCCCGTATTTTCCTCAACACGTTCAAACGAATCGGTTTCGTGTTGGTAATATATCGATGTGGTCAGTGTTAATTTGTCCCAACGTTTTAAATAGCCCAAATCGAAAGCACTGGCAAAAGCTGGGTTTAAGTTGGGGTTGCCCTGCCAAACATTGGTTCTACTGGAACGCGATGGGAAGGGATTGATAAACCAACCACGTGGCCTGTTAATTCTTCTGTTGTAGCCAAACGTAATGCTTTCTTCAGAATCGGTATCGTCATTACCTAAATTATAAATAAGGTTTACTGTAGGGAAGAGGCCCAGGTAGTTGTTGTTAAAATTAGTCTCAATTGGGAAATCGTAAAAATCTTCAAGTTCTTGGGCAGTTAATCTTGAATCTATTTTTCCTTTTAACTGTGTGTTTTCCAAACGCAGTCCTAAAAGAAATGAAAATTGACCAAATTTGGTGCCGTACTGCGAGTAAAAAGCGTTCACGTTTTCGGTATAATCAAAAACATTTGATAGCGCATCGTTTACTTCCAAATTGCCATTGTCTAGGTTTTCTTGTTCCAATAAGTAATCGGTAACCGAATTTTCGAAATTACCCCTGTAACCAGCTTCAAATCTAGAATTTTCACCTATGGGGAGCACATAATCTATTTGAAATAACGATTCGTTTTCGTCTTCATCTTGCGTGATGTTTTCAATTTGAAAAGGTTCGGCACTGGATTGGCTGATAATATAATCTTCGTTATAATATGTAAACTGCTCCTCGTTACCGGTTTCAATTTGAATGTCGGCAGTAAGTTCGTGACCGTTATCATCAAATTTTGTAATGTAATTTAAAGCGAATTGAAAATTTCCGCTATCTTCATTTTCCTTTTCCACACGTCTGGTTTGCTCTACTAAATTATCATCGATAAAACGATCGCTAATGTTTATGCCCGTATCTCTGTCTTGGCCATAACGATAAAAAACAGTACCCGTTAGTGAGGTTTTTTTTGATAGGAAATACTCCATACCAAAGCTGGCATTGTAGTTTCTGTTAAGGCGTTCAACATCTTCGTCTTCACGAACCCTATCAACTTCATCAGCATCAGTGTTAAAATAATCGGTATCACTAAAACTGTTTCTTGGCGAATCAAAATACCTAAAGCCTAAGTTTGAAAATAAGTTGAACTTTTCGGTACGGTAATTAAGGTTGGCTGAAAGCCCAGCGTTATCGGGATTTCCAATGGTTAAATTCACCGAACCGTTAAAGCCTAAAGTTTCTTTTTGTCTTAAAATGATATTTAAAATTCCGGCAGTACCCTCGGCATCGTATCTGGCTGATGGCGAAGTGATCACTTCAACCCGCTCGATAGCTTCGGCGGGCAGTTGGCTCAATACATTGGTGTCGCCAAAACCGGCCATGGCCGAGGGTTTTCCATTTATTAAAATCCTTACATTTTCGTTGCCTCTTAGGCTAATACCACCTTCAATATCGACGGATACGGAAGGCACGTTGTTGAGGGCATCGCTTACGGTGCCACCAGCAGTGGTGAGGTCTTTACCGATATTGTATATTTTTTTATCAAGCTTTATTTCTACGGTAGTTTTTTCGGCAATCACTTCAACGGCTTCGAGGGCTTCCATGTTGATTTCTAGTGGGATAGTTCCCAAATTGAGGTCTTTGGATAATTCTTTGTTTTCGAGTGTGATTTTTTTATACGAAATGTATTCAATGCTAATATCGTAGAGTCCGTTTTTTACTTGGATACTGAATTCTCCTTTTAAATCAGTAATACCGCCTTCAACTATTTTCCCTTCTTCTTTGCTGTAAAATGCCACGGTTGCATATTCCAGGGGCTGTTGGGTTTCTTTGTCGATAACTTTCCCTGAAACAATTATTTTTTTGTCGGGCGGATTTGTGATGCTTTTAGGTTGGGCAAAGGCATTTGAAAAAATAAAAAGAGAAAAGATAGTAACTATGGTTCGGATCATGATTCGGTTTGATTAATACATATAAACACTCAAACTATAGACCGAATTATTGACCTTTAGTTTAAAGCGAAACCTGTTAAATTAAAGTTAATTAAAAAGAAGAAATTTTAAAAATACAATTACAGTATGTCACTAATCTTTTCAGTGGGTCGGCCAATTACAGCTTTATCGCCATTTATCACAATAGGACGCTCAATAAGTTTTGGATTTTTTACCATAGCTGAAATGATTTCAGTGTCATTTAAATCTTTGCCTTTGTAGTTTTCTTTCCAAATGGCTTCATTTTTTCTAACCAACTCAATTGGTGGAATGCCCAATAAATTAATAATGTTTTTAAGTTCGCTTTCGGTGGGCGTATTTTCCAAATATTTCACAACTTCAAAATCTTTTCCTGATTCTTCGAGTAGCGCTAGGCCTTGTCTGGATTTTGTGCATCGGTTGTTATGGTATATGGTAATCATGATAAGTTTATTTGATAGTTTTTTAATGCTTCTTTAAGCTGCTCTGGGTTTTTAAAATGAATGCCGTTAATGCCCAACTGGCGGGCGGCTTCAATATTCCTTAAATTGTCGTCAATAAAAATGGATTTTTCGGGTGTTATATTGAAGCGATTTAAAGTGATGTTGTAAATTTCTTTAAACGGTTTTCTGGTCTTTTCATCGCCAGAAACGACAATGCCTTCAAACCACTTTAAAAACTGAAATCTGTTTTGGGCAATGGGAAAGGTTTCGGAACTCCAGTTTGTTAACGCGACAATTTTAAATGCTTTAGAATCGATTAATTGTTTAAAAGCGTCAACTGTGCCTTCAATGGCGCCACCGAGCATATCTTCCCATTCACCGTAAAACAGCCGAATATATTCTTCGTATTCCGGAAATTTTCTAACCAAATCGTCGGTGGCTTTTGCTAACGGATAGCCACCATCTTGGTTTTCGTTCCAATCGCTAGTACAGATGTTTTCCAAAAACCACTTTGTTTTTTCCTTATCACCATTAAAGGCTTTCAGGAAAACATACTCAGGATTCCAGTCGATTAAAACACCGCCCAAATCAAAAATAATGGTATTAATTTTTGCCATGATTATAGGGTAGAGGAGTCTTCTTCTTTTTGGCCCATCATCATTAAATATGATTTTAAGAAGGCATCAATGTTGCCATCCATAATGGCATCTACATTTCCAGTTTCGTGCCCGGTGCGAACGTCTTTCACTAATTTATATGGATGCATCACATAATTTCGAATCTGGCTGCCCCATTCAATTTTCATTTTTCCGGCTTCAATATCGTCGCGCTGCTCCATTTGCTTTTGCAGTTCGATTTCGTATAACTGTGATTTAAGCATTTGCATGGCCCGGGCGCGGTTGTCGTGCTGCGAACGGGTTTCTGAACAGGATATTTGAATGCCCGTGGGCTTGTGCGTTAACTGCACTTTGGTTTCCACTTTGTTTACGTTCTGTCCGCCAGCACCGCTGGAACGGGCTGTGGTGATTTCGATATCGGCAGGGT
This sequence comes from Tamlana crocina, assembly GCF_012037625.1. Taxonomy (NCBI): domain Bacteria; kingdom Pseudomonadati; phylum Bacteroidota; class Flavobacteriia; order Flavobacteriales; family Flavobacteriaceae; genus Tamlana; species Tamlana crocina. The sequence continues at coordinate 143,509 of NZ_JAAVJS010000007.1, read as the reverse complement.
TGATTTCAATTTCAATGGTGTCATCAACCAATGGGTAAACATATACAGAGGCAAAACTGGTGTGGCGTTTGGCGTTACTGTCAAACGGGGAAATACGTACCAAACGGTGAACGCCGTTCTCGCCTTTTAGCCAACCAAAGGCAAAATCGCCCTCAATTTCTAAAGTAACGGTTTTGATACCAGCCACGTCACCTTCCTGAAAGTTGAGTTCTTTTACCTTAAATCCATTTTTTTCGGCATACATCAAGTACATGCGCATAAGCATGCTGGCCCAATCGCAGCTTTCGGTACCACCGGCACCAGCTGTAATTTGTAACACGGCGCTCAGACTATCTCCCTCGTCAGAAAGCATGTTTTTGAATTCCAGATTTTCAATAAGCTCTAAGGCTTCCTCAAACTTATTTTCTACGTCTTCAGCACTAGCTTCTTCCTCTTTGAAAAACTCGTAAAGAACTTCGAGGTCGTCCACTAAAGTTTTTGAATCGTTGTAGTCTTTAACCCAACTTTTTTTCTCCCTGAGTGATTTCATGACCAGTTCGGCCTGTTTGGAGTCGTTCCAAAAATTGGGGTCGAAGGTTTGTTCTTCTTCGTTTTGTATTTCTATCAGTTTGGCATCAATGTCAAAGATAGTGCCTAAGTTTGTCTAGGCGGGTGTTAAGATCTTTAATTTGATCGGATGTTATCATTATAATTTGTTTTTTGCAAAAATAGTGTTTAATGGGTAGAAAGTTGGATTATCTAGCTTTTGTTTTTACTGTTAAATATAATTACTATTTTTCGGTTGAATAAAAATAAATTGAAGCCAGATTTAAGTGCTTCGCTACCAGTTTACATGAAAAAAAGCTATACTAAATTTTCTGTGTTACTTCCCGAAGGCGATAGTAACTTGATGCCCTTTGTAGTAAATTGTTTATCCCGAAAAAGAGGGATAGATATCTATGTGATTTCAAATAACCCGAAGGCAGAGGTTAGAAAATCGAATAAAATCAAAAACTTTTCTTGTTACCCAAAGGCAAAATCAGAAGAGGAATGGATTGCTAACTTAAACACAGAAATGAAAAGGTTTAAGATAGATGTTATTTTACCTTTTGATGAGTTTGGGATACAGGCTGCAATTAAATTTAAAAATCAAATTCTACAAAATGAAAAGCTAGTGTTTTTGCCCAGTTTAGAGCATTTTTTGCTATCGAACAACAAAGGCGCTTTGGCTCAGCATATGAAAGAGCATGGTGTTCCCGCTCCAAGTACGTTTCTGTTTGAAAAATACGAGATTTGCAAAAAATCACCAATAGAGTTCCCCGTTATATTAAAACCCCTTGAGGGCTATGGAGGTGGCCGTGGTATCCATAAATTTGAAGATGAAGATTCCATGCGGTCGTTTTATTCTTCAAATAGCATGGAAGTGCCTTATTTGATTCAAAGTTACATTGAAGGTTACGATATTGATTGCAGCGTTTTGTGTAAAAAAGGAGAAATTTTGGCATATACCATTCAAAAAGGCTTTTTAGCTGGGACTGAAAAATTTGGGCCCAATGTAGGGGTTGAATTTTTATACAGGGATGACATGTTTAGCGTGGTGAAGCGTTTAATGAAATCATTAGATTGGAATGGTGTGGCCCATATAGATATGCGGTACGACAAAAGCGATGGGAGCTACAAAGTTGTTGAAATCAACCCTAGGTTTTGGGAAACCACCGAAGCTTCCGAAATTGCTGGTATAAATTTCCCTTTTTTGTACTGCTTGTCCTTTTTGGGAGTTGAGTTTAACCAGCCGAAGTTTCAACAAACTAAGTTTTTAAATTTAATAGGATTGAGTAAATCCATAAAAAAGAACAAGTGGTTTGTATTCAACCTAAAATTTATTCTTGGAAATACGCCATTAAAATATTATTTAACAGATCCAAAACCTATGTTGAATATTGTTTTTAATAAGTTGAAAAGTATTTGGGCTAACTAAAGGGCGCTAGTTTTACCTGGTGATTTCCTTTGTTACGGATTTGTATGAAGTTGCGATAAAAAAAAATAGTCTAGCTTATTATTCCTACAAACTTAAGACTGTCTTCTATAAAATATTCTAAACCTTTACTCTCAAAAATAGTGTCGATAACCATCGATAACCCTAAAAAAGCAAGTGCGGCGAGCAGAATATAATGATGGTTTGTCATTAAAATGGTTTTATAAAGTTTAATGATATACCAAAAGGCAAAAGACGCATATAATACGAATATGATTTTTTCTGAAAAGCTGTAAGGAAGGATGTAAAATATGCCATAATCGTGAATCATAAAAAAATCATCGAACAATAAAATTGTTGTGAAAACCCCAGAGTATAATAAGAATGAAGCATGTTTTCTTTGTGAATTATAAATGATTATTCCTGAAAAGAAGTAAATGCATGCAGCGCAACACCATAGTAAAACGCCTAAGTTAGAAAGAACACCTATAAAAGGATTCACTTGAAAATCTAAGAAACTGAACTTGAAATTAAGTCTATCAAAAAAATATTTTGGGTATTCTACTTAAACAAATCCATCCCCGGAATATTAGGCATGCCTTCCTTAGCTACCGCTGCCAGCTCGGCTTCATTCACTTTGGTAGCTTTTTCAATGGCTTTGTTTAGGGTAAGGATTAAGTAGTCTTCAAGCTGCTCTTTGTCTTCAAGCAATTCGTCGGCCATTTCAATAGATTTTATGGTTCGGTTGGCCGTTAAAGTAATTTTTAACTTTCCGTCGTTACTGCTTTCATCAACCAAAACAGTATCCAATCGCTTTTTGGTTTCCTCAACTTTCTTTTGGGTTTCTTTTAATTTGCCCATCATATTCATCATATCACCAAACATATCTTTTAATTTTAAGGTTATCATGCAAAACTATATAAATTTCCTATTTTTGAGCCCTTAAATTTGAAGAATAAAATTGTTTCCATTGAAAACTATCATACAAGCGCCTGTAGCAAAAAAAATACCTCAAACATTAAGTATTCATGGCGATACCAGAATAGATAATTATTATTGGTTGAACGATCGCGAAAACCCCGAGGTTATAGACTACCTAAATGCTGAAAACGCTTATACGAAGCAGCAAATGGAGCACACCGAGGCGTTTCAAAAGCAGTTGTTTGAAGAAATGAAAGGCAGGATAAAGGAAGATGATACTTCGGTGCCATATAAACTCAACAGATACTGGTATTTAACGCGTTACGAAAAAGGAAAGGATTACCCTATTTATGCTCGAAAAAAGGACTCTTTGGATGCACCGGAAGAAATTTTGTTCGATTGTAACCAAATGGCTGATGGACACGCTTATTTTAATTTAGGAAGTATAGCCATTAGTCCCGATAATACCATGGCGGCCTTTTCGGTGGATACCGTGAGCAGGCGCCAATACAACATTCAGGTTAAAAATTTAGTGACAGGCGAGGTGTTCTCCGATAAAATTTTGAATACCACCGGTAGTGTGGTTTGGGCCAACGATAACAAAACTTTGTTTTATGCGATGAAGGACGAAGTAACCCTTCGTTCGCATAAAATCTTTAAGCACGAATTGCATACTGATACCAAAACTGATGTAGAGGTGTACCACGAAACCGATGAAACTTTCCATACGTTTGTGTATAAGTGTAAATCGAAAAAGTACATTGTTATTGGCTCGTCTAGCACGTTGTCTTCTGAATACAGGGTGCTTAATGCCGATACGCCGAATGGCGATTTTAGGGTCATTCAAGAGCGTATGCCCGATATGGAATATTCGGTATCTCATTATAACGATAGTTTCTATATTATTTCGAATGCCGATGGTGCTACCAATTTCAAACTTTCAAAAACCGATGAAAATAATACAGGAATTGAACATTGGAAAGACGTTATTCCGCACAGAAAAGAAGTGCTTTTAGAGGATATCGAAATTTTTAAAAATTATTTGGTGCTGAATGAGCGGGAAAACGGACTCAATAAATTACGAATAATGAGTTGGGACGGTAGTGAAGACTATTACTTACCGTTCGATTCTGAAACTTATACGGCTTACGTGGGGAATAATCCCGATTTTGAAAGCCCGGTGCTTCGTTATGTGTACAACTCCTTAACCTCCCCAACTGCGGTTATCGATTATAATTTCGAAACGAAACAAAGTGAAATAAAAAAAGAACAACAAGTTTTAGGCGGTACGTTTAACAAAGAAAACTACGAATCAAAGCGTGTATGGGCTGCCGCAAGAGATGGGGTGAAAATCCCTATTTCGTTGGTGTACAGAAAAGGAGTGAAGCTGGATGGCTCCAATCCGTTGTTGCAATACGCTTATGGTTCTTACGGCTCTACCATAGATCCTTCATTTTCTAGCATCCGATTGAGTTTATTGGATCGCGGGTTCATTTACGCCATTGCACATATTCGTGGGGGTGAATATTTGGGGCGCGATTGGTACGAAAACGGAAAATTGTTGACCAAAAAGAACACCTTCACCGATTTTATTGATTGCTCAAAATACTTAATCGCAGAAAAATATACATCCAATAAGCATTTGTACGCTTATGGCGGTTCGGCAGGAGGGTTGCTTATGGGGGCTGTAATTAATATGAACCCTGAACTTTATAACGGGGTTTTGGCAGCAGTACCGTTTGTCGATGTAGTAACTACCATGTTAGATGACACTATCCCTTTAACAACTGGAGAATATGACGAATGGGGAAACCCCAATCAAAAGAAATTTTATGATTATATGAAGTCGTATTCACCTTATGATAATGTAGAAGCCAAAGAATATCCAAATATGTTGGTTACCACCGGTTTACACGATTCGCAGGTGCAATACTGGGAGCCAGCAAAGTGGGTGGCCAAATTAAGGGAACTTAAAACAGACGATAACAAATTGTTGTTGCACACCGATATGGATGCAGGGCATGGTGGTGCTTCAGGGCGTTTTGAGAGTTTAAAGGAAGTGGCCCTAGAGTACGCCTTTTTACTAGATTTAGAAGGAATTCATGGTCAGTAAAAAAAAAAGTTTTATTTTTGTTCGATTTTAGGCTGCATTTTCATTTGAAAAAATGGGCAGTTTTTAAAAAGCTTATATGGAACACAGAAATCAAGTATTTGATAATGTATTAGATTTAGTAGGCAACACACCGCTTGTTAAACTCAATAGAATAGCTTCCAAATTTGATGGCGATTTTTATGCAAAGGTTGAATCTTTCAATCCGGGGCATTCTTCAAAAGACAGAATAGCACTTTACATCATTGAACAAGCCGAAAAACAAGGCATTCTTTCTCCTGGTGATACCATTATAGAAACTACTTCCGGTAATACGGGGTTCAGTATAGCTATGGTGAGTATCATAAAGGGCTACGATTGTGTTTTGGCGGTAAGTTCAAAATCGTCGCCAGATAAGATTGATATGCTAAAAACCATGGGGGCAAAGGTTTATGTTTGTCCGGCGCATGTTAGTGCAGATGATCCACGTTCATATTATCAGGTGGCCAGAAGGCTCCATGAGGAAATGAAGGGATCTATTTATATTAATCAATACTTCAATCAGTTGAATATTGATGCTCATTACCATTCCACAGGACCAGAAATATGGAAGCAAACCGAAGGGAAAATCACGCATTTGGTAGCTTGTAGTGGTACAGGTGGGACTATTTCGGGGACAGCGAAGTACTTGAAGGAGCAAAACCCCAATATTAAAATTATTGGTGTAGATGCCTATGGCTCAGTATTGAAAAAATACCACGAAACCCGCGAGTTTGATGAAAAGGAGATTTACCCATACCGAATTGAAGGTTTAGGGAAGAATTTAATTCCAGCGGCCACGGATTTCGATGTTATTGATGAGTTTGTAAAAGTAACTGATGAAGATAGTGCGCATACAGCGAGATTAATTGCAAAGACCGAAGGTATGTTTGTTGGATACACTTCCGGTGCAGCAACGCAGGCTTTATTGCAGTTAGGAGAGGAAAATCGGTTTAAAAAAGATGATTATGTGGTGGTGGTTTATCCCGATCACGGCGCACGTTATATGAGCAAGGTTTATAGTGATAAGTGGATGGAAGACCAAGGTTTCTTTGACAGTGTTAATGAGGCTTCGGCGCAAAACATTCAGTACATAAAATAAGAGAAATATCAAGCAAATGAAAGAGGTGTTTTTGCAACAACAGCAAAATAGCATCTCTTTTTTTATTTTATCGATAATTGAACAATAAAAATTATGTTCAAAGCAGATAAATATTTAATTTTGCACGAACTAACTAAGAGCTAAAGCTTTCTTTGAATTTTCTAAACACCAGGTGTTGTATTCCCATAAAGCGTTTATTTGGTTGTGGTTACGTTTTAACTTTAATTAGCAATAAGAAGATTTTAGTAAATGAAGGATTTATTTGATAAGATTTACAAAGACAAAGGGCCATTAGGAAAATGGGCGTCCCAAGCCGAAGGTTACTTTGTGTTTCCTAAATTGGAAGGAGAAATTTCTAACCGAATGAAATTTCAAGGAAAAGAAGTGATTACTTGGAGTATAAATGACTATTTAGGCCTGGCCAATCACCCAGAGGTAAGAAAAGTAGATGCTGAAGCGGCCGCTCAATACGGGTCGGCTTACCCTATGGGAGCACGAATGATGTCTGGGCATACCGATTTGCACGAGAAACTTCAAGATGAATTGGCTTCCTTTGTAAAAAAAGATGCAGCTTATCTTTTAAACTTTGGTTACCAAGGTATGGTGTCTACAATTGATGCACTTGTGGCCAAAGACGATATTATTGTTTACGATGTAGATGCCCATGCCTGTATTATTGATGGGGTTCGCCTTCACATGGGGAAACGCTTTACATACAAACATAACGATGTAGAGAGTTTAGAGAAGAATTTGGAGCGTGCCACAAAAATGGCCGAGCAAACTGGAGGAGGAATTTTGGTGATTTCTGAAGGTGTGTTTGGTATGCGTGGAGAGCAAGGAAGGTTAAAAGAAATAGCCGCACTTAAAAAGAAATACAAATTTAGATTGTTTGTTGATGATGCCCATGGTTTCGGTACTTTAGGTGCCACAGGAGCAGGAGCAGGCGAAGAGCAAGGTGTTCAGGACGATATCGATGTGTACTTTGCTACTTTTGCAAAATCGTTGGCTAGTACAGGAGCTTTTATTGCCGGTGACCAAGAAATTATCGACTACTTAAAGTACAATTTACGCTCGCAAATGTTCGCCAAATCATTGCAAATGCAATTGGTAGTTGGTGCATTGAAACGTTTGGAAATGTTAAAAACTATGCCCGAGTTAAAAGCGAAGCTTTGGGAGAATGTCAATGCATTGCAATCAGGTTTAAAGGAGCGTGGTTTTGATATAGGAACCACCCAAAGTTGTGTAACGCCGGTATATTTAAAAGGAAGCATTCCTGAGGCCATGGCTTTGGTTAAGGACTTGCGTGAAAACTATGGAATATTCTGTTCTATAGTGGTTTATCCGGTGATACCTAAAGGAATGATTTTACTTCGTTTAATTCCTACAGCAACACATACTTTAGAGGATGTGCGTGAAACACTTGATGCTTTTGATGCTATTAGAGACCGATTGAACAACGGAACATACAAGCGTCTTTCTGCAGCAGTAATGGCTGCTATGGGCGAGTAAGAGAAGAGTTTATATAGAATAAAAAAATCCGATTCATTAATTGAATCGGATTTTTTTTTATGCTTAATAATCTTTCCTAAAGGTTTTTCTGCGTTTGTAAACTTCTGGATTAAAATGTTTCCATATTTTCTTTATGGCTTCATTGTCTTCCAACTCGGGCGTTCTGTAGCACATTTCAATGCCTTTCTGTTTAAAGGTGTGGTAGTATTCGTTAAAAATAACGGCGTGCACCCCTTTGTTTTGGTAATCGGGGTGTACCCCAATCAAGTAAAAACTAGCATCTTTACTGTGTTTTTTAGCATGAAGAATATGGCGGAAACCAAACGGAAACAGCTTTCCATTCATTTTTTGCAGAGCTTTTGAAAACGATGGCATCACAATGGCGAAAGCAATCATTTCGTCGTTTTCATCCATTACAAACTTGATGTATTCAGGGTTGATGAAACCGATGAATTTCTTTTTGAAATACGCTTTTTGGATGTCGTTAATAGCAACAAACGACGAAAGTTTGGCGTAGGTTTCGTTAAAAAGGTCGAACATTTTGTCGGCATAAGGCATCACATCTTTTGTCGACGTGAAGTCTATGGCTTTCACTTTATATCGTCTTTTTATAAGTTCGTTCGCCTTGAGGAAAAACTCTGGTTTTACATTTGAAAATGGAAATCGGCTCTCTCCATAAGATTTCTCAATCTTATAGTTTGCTGCTTCATAATGTTTTTGGTAGTACGGATGGTTGTACCAAGTAATCATGGAGCCTATGGTGTCGAACCCTTCTGTTAATACCCCAACTTTGTCTAAATTTGAAAATCCAACGGGGCCTTCAACAAAATCTAAGTTGTGTTCCTTTCCAATGGCTTCTACTTGCTCGAGCAGGGTTTTCGATACTTCTAAATCATCAATAAAATCGAACCATCCAAAACGCATTTTTCGTTGGTTTTGCCCGTTTATTTCCAGCCAGTTGGTAATGGCGGCAATTCGGCCAACAATTTCGTTGTTTTTGTAGGCAAGAAATAAGCGGGCTTCGGCATCATTAAAAACAGGGTTTTCATTCTTGTCGAAGGTTTTCATTTCCTGGCTGATAATAGGAGGAACCCAATATTTAGAGTCTTTATAGAGTTTAAATGGAAATTTCACAAAAGCTTTAAGCTCTTTTTTCGTTTTTACTTCTTTGAGTATTACCATTGTGTTTGGCAGTGTTGGTTTTATGTTAGTTGAAATCTATTTCTGTTTTTTTTCTTCTTTGGACCGGCTCACTGGCATCATCTTTTTTGTGTTTTTTTGAGGCTCTGTTTCGGTTGTTTCGTCGTTGTAGTTCATCTTCCATTGAGGTGCCATTATCCACTTCTTTATCTTTATGGAAGTCTAGACGGTAAGACATTCCAAAATTCACACTGAAAACAGAAGGTGTGTCTTTGGTGTTGAAAGTTAGTGCCGTATCCAATTGGAAATCCTTCCCAAGCAAGTAGGCGCCACCAAACCTAAACAGATTGTCGGCATAAAAATCGCTCTTAATGCCTTGTGTTTCGCCAAAAATAACCCATTTCGGACTGAAAGAATGCGTTAAGGTTAAAATATATTGAAAATCGGACTGGTCGGTACCGATGCGGTCTTTAATCAGATTCATCACAAAAACCCATCCGCCCGAAAAGTTGTTTTGGGTGGCAATCATCACTTTCGGGCTAAAACCTTCAATGCCGGGGGCGGTGTATGGGTTGTTTTCGGTATCATAGTTAGCACCCGCATAAATGGCAACGGCAGGAATTAAGGTTTTCCATTTAAATTGCCGGTTGGCTTTCCAGCTGTAAAGATTGGGTTTGTCTTCTTCTGCATTTTTATAAGGGTCGTAAAGTAGGTATTTTGCCCCAATGGCTGCAAACTTAAAATTGGCGCGTTCTTCTTCAGCATTAAAGTTCGATGCAAATGTTTTGGTGTCATTTTGGTAGGTGCCTTCAATGTTAATTTCCAGTTGTTCAAAAAACAGTCCGTAGCGAGCGGCAAAATCAATTCCGAAACCGGAAACATCGTATGCTGGGGCAGGAGTGCGCTCTTCTTTAATGATATAGGGACCAACTTCCAATTGGGCTACATTGGTGCCTACTGAAAAGGCGCTCCGTGAAACACCGGGGCGGTTGGAATTAATAACATCTGTATATTGCGAAAAGCCTTGGAGAGCTGTGAGGCTTAATAAAACGAGTAAAGCAGATTTCGATGGGGTCATAAATTGTAGGTTTGCTAAATCTTGTGAGATTTTGGTTAAAAGCATTTCCAAATATAGATATTTTATAGATTTTTTATCATTTTTCAACTGTAATTAAACCAGTAGAATTGTATTTTTGTTATAAATTTCAAACAAAAAGAAAATGGGTTTATTAAGAACCATACTCATTATAGCTCTGGTTTATTATGGCATAAAAATATTATCAAGGATTTTTGCGCCTTTTTTAGTGAAATATGCCGCAAAAAAAGCAGAGGAACGCTTTGGAGGTCAGTTCGGTAACTTTCAAAATACTAACAGAAGAGAAAATGTAAAAAAAGAAGGTGAGGTAACCATTGATAAAATCCCGAATAGGAAAACTTCAAATAAAGAGGTTGGGGATTATGTCGATTTCGAAGAAATTGATTAATTTTCGATTTCATTTTCTTAAAAAAAATCCATGCCATTTTCTTTTAAAAGATTTCTTCCGCACATACTTATTTTATTAGGGTTTGTTGTTGTGTCTCTAGCTTATTTCTATCCCGTTTTACAGGGTAAGGCGATATACCAAAACGATATTGTACAGTTTATTGGTATGAGTAAACAACAAAAGGATTTTAAAGCCGAAACCGGTGAAGAAACCTATTGGACCAACGCCGCTTTTGGAGGAATGCCCACTTACCAATTGGGCGCGCGCTACCCGCATAATTACATTAAAAAATTAGATTTGGCGCTTCGGTTTTTGCCTCGACCTGCCGATTATTTATTTCTTTATCTTTTAGGGTTTTATGTGCTGTTACTTGCATTAAAAGTTGATTTTAAGTTAGCCGCCTTGGGAGCGTTGGCTTTTGGTTTTTCGACGTATTTAATTATCATTTTGGGGGTGGGGCACAACAGTAAGGCGCATGCTATAGCATACATGCCTTTGGTGCTCAGTGGTATTATTTTGGTGTTTAGGAAAAAGTACGTTTTTGGTTTTTTGTTAACCACTGTGGCTATGGGGCTAGAGCTTGTGGCGAACCATTTCCAAATGACTTATTATTTAATGTTTTTGGTTATCATTTTAGGGATAGCTTACCTTGTTGATGCCTATAGGAAGAAGTTGTTGCCACATTACTTTAAATCCGTTGGTATTATGGTGGGGGCGGTAATGCTGTCCATAGCTTTGAACGCGACCAATATTTTGGCTACTAGCGAATATGTAAAGGAAAGCAAGCGTAGTAAAAGCGAATTGACCGTTAATGCCGATGGTTCTCCAAAAGAAGATGTTTCCTCAGGGCTAAGCAAAGATTATATAACCCAATTCAGTTATGGGTTTGCCGAAACCTTCAATTTATTCATCCCAAGATTTATGGGTGGCGGAAATGCCGAGGATGTCGGGAAAGATTCCGCAACCTACGATGCTTTTAGAAAGTTAGGCGCTACCACTACGCAGGCTGCACAAGAAGCCAAAAGGGCACCCATGTATTGGGGCGACCAACCCATTGTTGAGGCGCCCGCTTATGTAGGTGCTGTGGTTTTGTTTTTGTTTGTTTTCGCTTTGTTTTTGGTAAAAGGCCGATTGAAATGGTGGTTGGTTGGCGGCACCGTGTTTTCGTTGCTATTGTCTTACGGAAAGAACCTAGGTTTTTTAACTGATTTCTTTATCGATTATGTACCAATGTACAACAAGTTTAGGGCGGTAACTTCTATTCAAGTGCTTTTAGAGCTTTGTGTTCCGCTGCTCGCGGTTTTCGGCCTGGCGCGCTTGTTTAATGATTTTGAAAGCAAGGAGGAAAAGCTGAAGGCCTTAAAATATAGTACGGCCATTACCGGCGGATTGGCATTGGTGTTCCTGTTGTTTAAATCTTCATTATTTGATTTTGTTGGTGCAAACGATGGTTTTTACAGGCAGAATTACGGTCAGGCGTTTGTCGATGCACTGAAGGATGATAGAAAAACTTTATTTGTTGAAGATACGATACGAAGCTTGGTTTTGGTGCTGCTTTCAGCAGGGGTTATTTTTATGTTTTTGAAAGGCAAGTGGAGGCAACAGGTTGTGATTGGAGTATTTGCTATTTTGATTTTGTTTGATTTGGTGGGCGTTGATAGGCGCTATGTTAACAATGACGATTTTGTGCCCAGCATAGCCATGAGCAAACCTTTTGAAGCTACCGAGGTTGATAATTTCATTTTAAACGATAAATCGTACTATCGTGTGTTCGATTTGGTTTCGGGGCCTTCAAAACCATCGTATTTCCATAATTCGCTAAACGGTTATAATGCAGCCGAATTAAGGCGGTACAGTGAAGTGTTTAATTTTTATGTGTCAAAAAACAATCTCAACGTGCTCAATATGTTAAATGCAAAATATATTGTAGCGCAAGATGAAAAAGGCAATGCGTTTCCGTATAAAAACGATGAAGCTAACGGCGCTGCTTGGTTTGTAGAAAGCTTGGAAAAAGTGAACTCGGCCAACGAAGAAATTCTGGCTTTGGATAGTTTAGATAACAAAAACAAGGCTATTTATTCAAGTCAAAAAGCTTCTGCTGCATTAGAAAACGCTGAGTCGAAATATGTTGTTTCAGATTCGCTTTCGAATATTGAAATAAAAGAGGTTAATCCTAATTATTTAAAGTATCAATCGAACAATGAAAATGACGGTTTTGCAGTGTTTTCTGAAATTTATTATCCTCATGGTTGGAAAACATTTATTGACGGAGAAGAGGTTGATCATATGCGTGTTAATTACATTTTAAGGGGCATGCCGATTCCGAAAGGAGAGCACGTTATTGAGTTTAAATTCGAACCAGACGTGGTTAAAACCGGCAGTTCAATCTCATTAGCGGGTTCAGTATTGTTTATGCTGTTGTTGGTTGGCGGATTGTTTTACGAGTTTAAGAAAGGCAAAGGTGTCTAAAAAAGTACTCATTATAACCTATTATTGGCCTCCTGCAGGAGGACCGGGTGTGCAGCGTTGGCTGAAATTCGTTAAATATCTGCCTCAGTTTGACGTCGAGCCCATTGTGTATATTCCTGAAAACTCCAATTATCCTTTGGTTGACGATAGTTTGGAGTCAGAAATTCCAAAAGGCATCACAATACTAAAACAGCCCATAAAAGAACCTTATAGATTGGCTAAACTGTTCTCGAAAAAGTCCTCAAAAACCATCAGTAAGGGGATTATACCCGAAGAGAAAGAGCAATCGCTTCTTGAAAAATTTATGCTTTTCGTACGGGGTAACTTTTTTATTCCAGATGCAAGAGTGGGCTGGGTGAAACCTTCCGTAAAGTTTCTTTCTGAATATATTCAAACTGAAAATATAGAAACTATAATCACTACGGGGCCGCCGCATAGCCTGCACCTAATTGGTTTGCAGTTGAAAAACAGATTGAATATTAAATGGTTGGCGGATTTTAGGGACCCTTGGACAACCATTGGTTATCATAAAGCACTGAAACTAACTAAATGGTCTGCAAACAAACATAAGCTTTTGGAAAAGCGGGTTTTGAATACGGCAGACCGGATTATTGTTACTAGTGAGGTGACAAAAAACGAGTTTGAAGAATTAACAAATAAGCCTATCGAGGTTATCACTAATGGTTATGATGACGAATCTACGGTCGATTTTCAAATGGACGAAAAGTTCACTTTGGCGCATATTGGCTCGTTGTTGTCGAAAAGAAACCCTGAAAATTTGTGGGAGGTTTTGGCTGAATTAATTAATGAAGACGCTGATTTTTCAAAAGATTTTCAGCTCAATTTGGTTGGTGCTGTGAGTGAAAATGTAAAGAATTCGCTTAAAAAATCAACTTTAAGTGATTATGTAAATGAAGTTGGTTATGTTTCACACAAAGAGTCAATTGTGTTTCAAAAAAAATCACAATTACTGTTATTGATTGAAATTGATTCCGAAGACACCCAATGCATCATTCCAGGTAAATTGTTCGAATACATGATTTCCAATAGGCCGATAATCGCATTGGGGCCAAACGGCTCGGATGTCGAGAAAATCATCAAGGAAACCAATACTGGCCAATATTTTTATTACAGTGATTATGGTTCATTAAAAAATACTATCTTACAGTATTACGATGCCTATAAAAATAAAGGCATACAGTCGTACCCCATAGGTTTGCAAAAGTACCACCGGAAAGCGCTAACGCAATCTTTATCAAAATTGTTATAAATGGGCATAGTTGCACTACAATCCTTTAAAAATATTATTTCCACCTATTTGGGCTTTTTTATTGGAGCAATAAATACCCTGTTTCTTTACACTGAATTTTTAAGTGACGAATATTATGGCATGGTGGGCTACATGCTCTCTTTGGCCTACGTCATTATGCCCCTCATGGCTTTTGGGGTGCATAATACTTTAGTGAAATTTTATTCTACTTTTAAAACTCGGATTTCGGTAAATAGTTTTTTAACGCTGATGTTGTTTTTGCCTATTTGTGTTATTATTCCGTTGGTGTTTATTATTTATTCCTCTTATGATTTTGTTGGTAATTTTCTATCGCAAACCAATGCTATTATTAAAGATTATTTGTGGCACACCGTGGTTATAGCAATCGCTCTGGCTTATTTTGAAGTGTTTTTTGCTTGGTCTAAAGTGCAGATGAAAACCGTGTTCGGTAACTTTATGAAAGAAGTATTTCATAGGGCAGGGGCGATGGTATTACTGTTTTCCCTTCATTTTGAATGGATAAACCTTGAGCAATTTATGGTGGGGCTTGTTGTGGTTTACGTATTGCGAATGCTGGTGATGAAAATTTTTGCTTTCAGTATTCGCTGGCCAGTACTTACTTTTAAAAAGATTAACGGATTATCGCGGATTTTAAAGTATTCATTTTTAATTATAATAGCAGGTTCCATCGCCACCATACTTTTGGATGTAGACAAAGTGATGTTGGGGCAGTACATCAACATTGAAGAAATAGCCTATTATAATGTTGCCATTTTTATTTCTGCGGTTATAGCCGTGCCCCAGCGAGCTATGCATCAAATATTATTGCCTTTGTCTGCTAAATATTTAAACGAACGGGATTTTGAAGCTTTGGGCGATCTATATAAAAAAAGCTCGCTAAATCTTTTTATTGTTGGCGGATTTATTTTTTTGTTGATTGTTTTAAATATCAATCAATTATATCTCATAATTCCAGAGGAATTTAGCGTAGGGCTTTTTGTGGTTTTTATCATTAGCTTGGCCAAACTTTATGATTCGTTATTAGGTAGTAACAATGCTATCCTGTTCAATAGTGATTATTACAGGATAGTTTTGGTTTTGGGTGTGGCATTGGTGGTTTTGATGGTATTGCTCAATATGGTTTTTATTCCCAAATTGGGCATCAATGGTGCAGGACTGGCTACTTTTTTTGCTGTTTTTTTGTATAATTCTGTTAAGCTATACTTTGTCTACCGAAAATTTAAAATCTTCCCATTTACACGGTTCACTTTAAAAATAGCAGGGCTTATTTTATTTAGTATAGTGCTGTTTTATTTTTGGGAGTTTCCGTTCCATCCTATTGTAAATATCATTTTAAAATCAACATTAATTACAGCAGTTTACGCTTTTGTGGTTTTAAAGTTTGATTTTTCGGAAGATATTACGGCGTTATTAAAACGATATATTAAATTTTAACACGGTCCTCTTAAAAAAGGGAAAACCCCGCGATGTTGCTTTGAGGCAAACTAATCGCAGGGCTTTCCAAACTAACCAACCAAAATTTTTAAAATCGTCTTGACCTTGTATTGTTATTAGAGCGGCTTCTGTTGTTTGCTGCTCTGGTTTTTTTATTGTTTGTTGCCTTATTTACGGTGCGTCTTTGAACGGTTCTCGGCTTATTAACCGATTTGCGTTGGGCAACTTGGGTGTTTCTTGTGTTTGAACTTCTAGTGTATGTACGTTTGTTTGTGCTTTTTGGTTTTTGTGCTACCAAATTATTTTTTTGTCGTGTTGAAATCCGGTAGCTTGAGTTGTTGTTTCTATTAGGGGTATTTCTAACAATTTCTCTTGTTCTTTGGGTTTTGTTAATTTGGGAATTGTTCCTTGATGGCGTTCTTACCACTTTAGTGTTTTCCCGCTTAACGACTTGCCTTTTTACATTTGGAGTGCTTCTTTTTATAATGTTGTTACTGTTTCGACGAGCCGTTTCGTTTTGCGCGGCATAACGTCTAGAAGTCGAGTGTCTGTTAATTTTTGTGATGTTTCGTTTACTTCGATTTACTGTTGCATAACTTCTATTCCTGTTGATAGTATGTCCACGTCTAGTAGCTACAGATGTTCTTGGTCTGTAATTGTTGTAAAATGGTCTGCTATAGGTGTATCGAATAGGTTTGTAGTAGCGTCTGTATGGCCTGTTGTAAACTACGCAATAGTCGTAAGCCGGAACACTATAGTAACGGTGCCAAGGTCTGTAAACATAGTTTCTGTTATAAACATTGATGAAACCAGTACAGTGCGAAAATACATTTCGTCTGTTATAGTGCACGTAAAGTCCGCCTACACGAGATACATACCCGAAATTATTGTAAAACACATTAATGTTGCCAACCTGGCTAATCCTACCGTAATAATCGTAAAAAATGGGGGTGTTTTCAATTTGAATAATCGCGCCGAATTCGTCGTATTGCACATAGGCGTTATAATTATATCCAGAATTAAAACTAAAGTTTACGTTTGGCGACCCAATGGAAACGCTAAAACGTGGGTTGTTATGTAAAATATTAAAATCGAATTGCCCATCAGGGAATACCGAAAATTCAATGCCATTTTCAACAAATATGAAAGAGTTGCCATAACCTCTATTGTAGATGTTGATTTCTTCTAAATGTTCTGAATTGGTGGTTGTGGCTGCGTTAACGGAAAACCCTGTAAGGGCTAATCCCGCTAATAAGAATATAAACTTTTTCATAATATATAGTTTTAAAATGTAACTCGATTAAAGTTTTACAAACAACGTGCCAAAAAAAGGAAAAGGGATTTTAGGTGTTTTATGATGTTGTTTTTCAAGTTTTTATGGTTTTGTGTTTTTAGTCCTGAAATTTTACGGATTACCGTTTAAGTTCATTTTAATTTGCTTATATCGGTCAATACGTATATTTTTCGAGAGTAAAACTTATAAACTATTTTTATGGATGTTTTAGATCAGATTTTATCAAAGAGTAAGCCTATTGGGGAAACAGTTGATTTTGATGCACAACGGTTTAAAAAGCATTATTTAAACAAGAATACACCAGTAGTGCTAAAAGGATATGGCGATAATTGGGTGGCCAAAGAAAAATGGACGCTCGATTTTTTAGCAAACCTTGAAGTGAAAAATCCGGTATCTTTAGAAATAGGGGCGAATAATCAGCAGGAAACCAACTTTGTAAAAGAAAATTTAAAAACCTACATAGAAAGTATAATTAAAGAAGAGCATAAGGACAAAAAAGACAGGGCGTATCTCACGTTGTTTAATATTTTTGACCGCTTTCCACATTTAAAAGAGGATGTCGATTTATCCATATTAACACAATTTACCAGAAAAAATAATATTTATGCTTGGATTGGCCCGGAGGGTACGGTAACAGGATTGCACTATGATTCTTTAAATAATTTGTTGGCTCAAGTCAAAGGCCGAAAATTGGTTGTTTTGGTGGCTCCCAAGGATAACAAAAATATGTATATAAGTGATAAGTTTGAACTGGGGGCTACGTCAAGCGAAGTAGATATTAATAATTACGACGAGTCTAAGCACCCTAAGTTTAAAAATGTTGAGTTTTTCAGCACAATTTTAGAGCCTGGAGATGTACTTTTTATTCCCAAGAAATGGTGGCACTATGTAAAATCATTAGATACTTCAATAAGCATCAGTAATTTTGGTGCGCTTTTATTTGATGTGCTTTTTACTGAAACGATAGAGAGTATCCAGTACAGTTTACATTGCCGAGGGTATTATAAAAAAGGCAATTGTACTTGCCATAAAGAGGTTGATGGTAAAGTGTTGAGTAAGTTCAGTTAACTTTAAAATCTATTACAAAAAATGCTCTTTAAAATTAGATGAAAAATCATTAATATGTTTTTTCTTTTCGTCGCTTTTTCGAATTACTAAATAATGATTCCTTTTCAAACCTTTGCCTATTTGCTTGTAAACTAAGTTTTCAGAAAGCTTAAACGACTTTAAAGCCCATTTAGGCATACAGGTTATTCCTAAGTTGGAATCAATCATTTCTAGGGCTACCTGTGTGAGGGGTACTGCAGATATTTTTAGCGGAGAAACCTTATTCGGCTTTAAAAACTGTTGGTGTATCGAGACCGTTTCGAGAGGGTAGGAGTGAATGATAAGATGTTGGTTCATAAAGTCTTTTGCTGCTAAGTTTTTTTTATGGCTTAAAGTATTTTCTTTATGCATAATAGCAAAAATTTCATCTTCAAAAAAATTAAAACTGGTTAGAGTCGTGTCTGCTGGTTTGCAGGTGACAATAGCGGCATCAATTTCTTCAGAAAGCAATTTTTCAATGGGCTGATGGGTAGATTCTAAAATCAGCTCAATATTTATTTCTGGGTACAACCTGCCCATTTTCTGAATAAAATGAGGAAAACCATGGTAAAATGAAAAACATTCGGTGCTCACTTTTATAGATCCAGTGGATTTCGCTTGGATTTGTTTTATGGTGTCTAAGCCCTTTTCAATGCTTTCTAGAACATTGTTGCCTAATCGATACAGTTCGGTGCCTTCTTCGGTGAGGGTCCACTTGTTCCGTGTTCTAAAAAATACTTTAAAGCCCAATTGTAGTTCTAGCTCTTTTAATTGGTGACTTAACGCCGATTGTGTTAAGAAGAGTTTTGAGGAAGAGTTGGCAAGACTGCCTTCTTCTGCAATGGTTTTTATGAGCTTAAAATATTTTATATCCATTGGGCAAAACTACAATATTGTTGAAAACTGATACTTGATTTTATTTCAATTAAAAGTTAGAATCATTCAATTACATCGGGTTAAAAATAGTATTTAAATTTTCTAATATTGCAAAAAAAATCTATGATAAAACGGAAGATAAGTAGAACCATTCGTCTTTCTAGGTATATAATTTATAAGGAAACCTTAGTAGATTATAAAGAGAAGTTTTGGTCTTTTATTGGGGCATTTGTTGGTATAGGCTTAATAGCGGTAACGCAGTCTTATTTTTTACCTGAAGTAGAGAGTTTGTTTTTAATAGGTTCGTTTGGTGCTTCAAGTGTGCTCATTTATGGGGAAATACAAAGTCCGTTGGCACAGCCCAGAAATTTAATTGGCGGACACATTATTTCAGCGATTATAGGTGTGAGTGTGGCAAAATTATTCCCAGATGTTTTGTGGTTAGCGGCTTCGTTGGCGGTAGGCCTTTCCATTGTTGTGATGCAGTACACCAAAACATTGCATCCGCCCGGTGGAGCAGCAGCCCTAATAGCAGTTATCGGTGGAGAAAAAATTCAGAGTTTGGGGTATTGGTATGTTTTGGCGCCGGTGCTAACCGGAACGCTTATCTTGTTGGTTGTAGCTTTGGTGTTCAATAATATTACAAGTAACAGATCTTATCCTGTTAAAGGTAGGTACGTGAATTTTCCGTGGCAAAAGAAACGCTAGTCCTAATTAAGTTTCGGGGTTAAATACCTTCCAATTTCTGAAGATTTGCACTTTACTATTTCTTCGGGTGTACCTGAGGCTACAAGATTTCCGCCATTTTCGCCCCCTTCGGGCCCTAAATCTATAATATGGTCGGCACATTTTATTAAATCGATATTGTGCTCAATAACTATAATAGAGTGCCCTTTTTCAATTAAGGCGTTAAACGATTTCAATAGTTTTTGGATGTCATGAAAATGAAGCCCAGTTGTGGGTTCATCAAATATGAAAAGAGCTCTTTCTTTGTTACTTCCTTTACCCAAAAAGGTGGCGAGTTTAATACGTTGGGCTTCCCCTCCTGAAAGGGTAGAGGAGCTTTGCCCTAAAGTAACATAGCCTAGCCCAACATCTTGCAATGGCTGAAGTTTATTTTTTATTTTGGTTTGTTCAGTTTTTTCAAAAAACGAAATGGCATCGTCAATGGTGAGGTTTAAAACGTCGTCGATACTTTTGTCGACAAAAGTGACTTCCAGAACTTCTTTTTTAAAGCGTTTGCCTTTACAGGTTTCGCACTCTAAATGCACATCGGCCATAAATTGCATTTCAATGGTAACTTCACCCTCGCCTTTGCAAGTTTCACAGCGTCCGCCATCCACATTAAATGAAAAATGCTTGGCTTGGTAGTTTCGAATTTTGCTCAATTTTTGTTTTGAGAACAGTGCCCGTATATCATCATAAGCTTTTATATAAGTAACAGGGTTGGATCGTGACGACCGTCCAATAGGGTTTTGGTCAACAAACTCGATGTGTTGGATGTTTTTGAAATTTCCATCCAATTTTGAAAACTGCCCTGGTTTGTCGCCAAAATCGGTGAGTTCTTTTTGTAATGCCGGAAATAGTATCTTTTTTACCAAAGTACTTTTTCCACTACCAGAAACACCCGTAACCACGGTAAGCACTCCCAAAGGAAAACGTACATCGATATTTTTCAGGTTGTTTTCACGAGCGCCAATAACATCCACGTAATATTTTGATGTTCTTCTGGCCTGTGGCACTTCAATGTTCAAATCTTCATTGAGGTATCGGGCGGTTAGGGAGTTGGAAGCCAAAATGTCGGTAAAACTGCCTTCGGCCACCACGCTGCCACCAAAAGTCCCCGCTTCGGGACCTATGTCTATAATGGTGTCGGCGGCTTTCATAATATCTTCATCATGCTCAACCACAATAACGGTATTGCCCAAATCGCGCAATGATTTCAATACCGAAATCAACCGTTCTGTGTCTTTGGGATGCAAGCCTATACTAGGTTCATCTAAAATATACATCGAGCCCACCAAACTACTACCCAACGATGTGGCCAGATTGATGCGCTGACTTTCACCACCCGAAAGCGTATTCGATTTTCGGTTTAGTGTTAAATAATTCAAACCTACATTGGCTAAAAATGAGAGGCGGTTATTAATTTCTTTCAGTAATCGGTCGGCAATTTTGGTGTCGTAATCGTTCAATTCCAATTGTTTGAAGAAACTCGCCAGTTTGCTCAGCGGCATTTCCACCAAATCGGTAATGGTGGCACCCGCAATTTTAACATAATTGGCTTCGGGGCGCAAGCGTTTTCCGTTGCAGGCTTTGCATTTTGTTTTTCCGCGGTAGCGTGACAACATCACCCGGTTTTGTATTTTGTATGCCTTGGCCTCAAGTTCTTCAAAAAAGGAATTTAAGCCTTCAAAATATTTATTGCCATCCCAAATTAATTGTTTTTGTTCGGCACTCAACTGAAAATAGGGTTTATGAATGGGAAAATCGAATTTATGGGAATGGTTCACCAATTGGTCTTTGTACCAACTCATACTTTCGCCACGCCATGGAAAAATAGCATTTTCGTAAACCGAAAGCCCCGTGTTTGGAATCACTAAATCTTCGTCAATTCCAATAATATCACCATAACCTTCGCATTTTGGGCAGGCGCCATAAGGGTTGTTGAAACTGAACAAATGTACATTCGGTTCCAGGAAATTAATGCCATCCAATTCAAATTTATTACTGAATTGCCGCTGTTTTCCGTCTGATAGGGTTTCAATAAAACATTCGCCCTTGCCTTCAAAAAAAGCAGTTTGAATGGAATCGGCCAACCGGTTGAAGAAATCTTCGTCGTCTTTGGTAATGATCCTATCAACTACCAACAACACCTCGTCTTTGTCGGAAACCGATTCTATCTCGTCAATCCTTAAAACGTCGCCGTTCACCTTCAGTCTGGCATAGCCTTGCTGCGCCAAGGTTTTAATTTTGTTTTCCATGCTGCGCCCTTCTTCTAAATAGATGGGAGAGAGCAGCAACAATTTTGCCCTTTCGGGGGATGGTTTTAGGTAGTTCAAAACATCGGTAACCGTATCTTTTTTAACTTCATCACCAGAAACGGGCGAATAGGTTTTTCCGATTCTGGCGAACAATAGTTTTAAATAATCATAAATCTCGGTTGTCGTACCAACGGTTGAACGCGGGTTGGTGGAATTCACCTTTTGTTCGATGGCAATGGCCGGTGCAATACCTTTTATATAATCGACTTTTGGCTTGTTCAGTCTACCTAAAAATTGCCTGGCGTAACTCGATAAACTTTCAACGTAACGACGCTGGCCTTCCGCATAAAGCGTGTCAAACGCCAAACTGGATTTTCCCGAGCCGGAAAGACCCGTAATCACCACTAATTTATTTCGGGGTATAACAACATCAATATTTTTAAGGTTGTGCAGTTTTGCACCTTTTATGATGACGTTTTCTTTGGGGTTTACTTCAGAAATGCTAGTATTCATGGGTTTTAAAGGCAATAATCCTGCAAAGATAGCATAACGAACCGAGCATAAAAAATGCAATATTGCTTAACGAAACGTTAAAAATAATCATTAATTTTTGTTTTTTAGGAACGATTGTTGTTATCTTTGGGAATATAATAGCCATTAAATCAATTTCTGCCTATAGCATAATTTTACTTTTAATCATGAACCCCAAGCTATGAAACCCTGTGTTTCTATGCCTTAAAAGTAAATATTATGCAACACGAACTTATTACAGATGCTACTTTGGTTAGTAACTACATTAGGGGCAACGAAGCTGCTCTTGAAACCTTAATTGTTAGGCATAAACAAAAAGTTTACAGTTTTATTTATTCGAAAGTTTACGACAAAGATGTTGCTGAAGATATTTTTCAGGATACCTTTATAAAAGTGATACGTACCCTTAAGCGAGGGTCGTATAATGAAGAAGGCAAGTTTTTGCCTTGGGTAATGCGCATTTCGCACAATTTGGTAATTGATTATTTTAGAAAAAATAACAGGATGCCCAAATTTGATAATGCTGGTGAATTCAGTATTTTTTCTGTGCTGAGCGATTCCTCATTGAATGCTGAAAAAACCATTATTAAAGAACAGGTTGAAAATGATGTGCGGCGCTTGGTTCAAGAATTGCCCGAAGACCAAAAAGAAGTGCTGCTGATGCGTATTTATAACGATATGAGTTTTAAGGAAATATCGGATAGGACAGGGGTGAGCATTAACACGGCTTTAGGGCGTATGCGTTATGCTTTGATCAATTTGAGAAAAATAATTGATAAACATAATATCGTTTTGACAAATTAAAATACAATAAAGTAATTTTTGTTGCGTTATTGATTTGAATTAACCCTTAAATTGATAAAATGGCAAAACTTTACTCTGAAAATTCTATTAATAAAATAGAAAAATTACAACCGAAGGAAGAAACGGTTAATTTTCTTCTAAACTATTCTAAGGCTTTAAGTGTTATAAGTTGTAATAATTTGAAGTTTGAAGCACTTCAAAATTGAGTTTGTGAAAGCCCTGATTTTTCAATCAGGGCTTTTTTGTTTTATGGTATTCGTTAATTACAGATTGCCTGCCAATGGTTTTGGTAATGATGTCCTTTTCCAAATCCCAGCCTCTTGCCGGTGAATATTCCCTGCCATACCAAATAATTTGAAGGTGCAAATCGTTCCAAAGTTCTTTTGGAAACAGGCGTTTGGCATCCTTTTCGGTTTGGTTAACATTTTTGCCGTTGCTTAAATTCCAGCGGAACATCAGTCTATGTATGTGGGTGTCAACTGGAAAAGCAGGCACGCCAAAGGCTTGCGACATTACCACGCTGGCCGTTTTGTGTCCCACAGCCGGAAGCGCCTCCAAGGCCTCAAAACTCTGGGGTACTTCACCGTTGTGATTTTCAATAAGAATTTTTGATAAACCGTAGATGCCCTTGCTTTTCATGGGCGATAAGCCAACAGGTTTAATAATGTCGCGAATTTCATCAACCGAAAGTTTTACCATGTCGTAAGGGTTGTCGGCCCTTTCAAAAAGCAGTGGTGTAATCTGGTTTACGCGCACATCGGTACTTTGTGCCGACATTAATACGGCAATCAGTAGTGTGTAAGGGTCTTTGTGGTCTAACGGAATGGGTATTTCGGGATAGAGTTCATTTAAGGTTTTTATAACAAATTCAACCTTCTCTGTCTTGGTCATAAATTGTACATTTGTGAAAAATCAAAGTTAATACTATGAATACATTAAAGCAAGGTGATGCTGTACCAAATTTTTCGGTAAAAGACGAACAAGGAAACACGGTTACACTTAGTGATTATAAAGGAAAAAAGTTAATCGTATTTTTTTATCCCAAGGCCAGTACACCGGGATGCACTAACGAAGCTTGCAATTTAAGAGATAACTACAAGGCTTTGCAGGATGAGGGGTATGAGCTTTTAGGGGTTAGTGCCGATAGCCAAAAACGACAATCTAATTTTAAAAACAAATATGATTTCCCGTTTCCGCTATTGGCTGATGAAGATAAAGAGGTGATCAATGCTTTTGGTGTTTGGGGACCTAAAAAATTTATGGGTCGTGAGTACGATGGCATCCACAGAAAAACATTTCTAATTGATGAAAACGGCGTAGTAGAGCGTGTTATTGATAAAGTAAAAACCAAAGACCACGCCGCCCAAATATTGGAAAGCTAGTTAATGAATGATAGTGTGAAAAAGAGGTCTTTAAAGTTTAAATTGTACCTGTTTGTCACATTAAGCGTAGTCGAAATGCATTACAAATCAACATGCTAATGTTTTCGACTGCGCTCAAACTGACAATATTCAAGACTTTTTAAGTGGCTTTTTTTATTTTTTCCTTCTACTTAAAGTCAGCGGCTTTCGTGTGTAGCCGAAAAGTCGGTAATCCTTAATCAATTCTGCAACACCTTCAGGAACCATGTCCTCCCAGCCAACTTCTCCTTCAGAAATCATTCGTAAAATTTCTCGAGAGAATATATTCATAATATCTGGGTCGTAATCTTTTATGTCAAGCACCTTGCCGTTGTACTTAAAGAATTTGTACAATTCTTTCATTCTTGGGTACACTTTTAAATTTTCACTATTAATAAGTTCTCCAGTTTCGGGGTCGAGCATGGGGTACAAGTACACTTTTAAATCTTTAAAGAATAATTTGCCAAAAGCTTCCAAAATACCTCCGCTAATGTGACGATAATATTTTTCATCAAAAATTTCAATCAAATTACTAACACCCATGGCAAGTCCCATTCGGGCTTTCGTGTAGTTGGAGAAGTATTCAACCACCTTAAAGTATTCTTGAAAGTTGGATATCATAACCGAGTGTCCTAGAGAGCATAACAAATCTGCTCTGTCAATGAAATCCTGTTCGTCAATCTCTCCTTCGGCTCTTAAGTTGGATAGTGTAATTTCAAAAACTGTAACCGTTTTATCCTTATCAACCTTATTTTCTTTGATAAACATTTGGTATGATTTCTCATACATTTCCATGTTCACTTTGGTTACGGGTCTAAAGCTTCCGCGAAGCGCTAAAATGTTCTTTTTGTAAAATACTTTTGCAGGGAGCACGTTAGTGCCGTCTGGACCAAACATTACCGCATCGGTCATGCCGTTTTTAACCAGTTGCAAACTCATCAATCGGTTGTCCACATTTTTAAAAACCGGACCTGCAAAGTTTATGGTGTCTATTTCCAGTTGGTCTTTATCCAGGTGGTCGTAGAGGTAGCGTAGTAATTTTTTTGGCTCATTATATTTGTAAAAAGCACCGTAAATAAGATTGGTGCCAAGTATACCCAAAGTTTCTTGTTGCAGTCTAGCATCGGTTTCCTTAAAACGAAGGTGAAGGATTATTTCGTTATAATCGCCTCCTGCTTCAACTTGATAACGAATGCCAACCCAGCCATGACCTTTAAACTGTTTGGCAAAATCGATAGTGGCTACTGTGTTCGCGTACGTGAAAAATATTTTGTTCGGGTTTTTTTCACGGGTTAGCCTGGTTTCAATGAGATTCATTTCATGGGCCAGCATTTTGCGTAAACGGGGCTGTGTTACGTAGCGACCGTCGTCCTCGGCACCGTAAATGGCGTCACTAAAATCTTTATCGTATGCCGACATGGCTTTGGCAATAGTGCCAGAAGCACCACCGGCCCTAAAAAAATGCCGGCAAGTTTCTTGTCCGGCTCCAATTTCAGCAAATGTTCCGTAAATATTTTCGTTTAGGTTGATGCGCAGTGCCTTAGATTTTAACGATGGAATATCATCAAACTCTTTATCTCCTTTTATAGTAATCTCCATGCTTTTCAGGTTAAATTCAATAAAAAGTAAAGATATTAAATTACTATATCAAACGAAAAAATAACCTTATTTTTGGCTAAAAATTACGATATTTTGAAAATCACCTTTCTTGGTACGGGTACTTCGCAAGGAATCCCCATTATTGGGAGCGACCATCCTGTTTGCCTTAGCAAAGACCCTCGCGATAAACGCTTGCGGGTTTCTGTTTTGGTAGAGTGGGACGGGTATACTTATGTGGTGGATTGCGGGCCGGATTTCAGGTACCAAATGCTCAGGGCTAATTGCAGAAAAATAGATGGTATTTTGTTTACGCATGAGCATTCCGATCATGTTTTGGGTTTGGATGATATCCGTCCGTTTTACTTTCGGCAGGGCGATGTTCCTATTTATGCTCATAAAAGGGTACTGAAAGAAATTAAAAAACGATTCCATTATTTTTTTGAAACCGAAAATAAATACCCAGGCGCACCCAGCGTTGAAGAAAATATTATAACAAACCAGCCATTTGATCTGAATGGATTAAAAGTTGTTCCTATAGAGGGTAAGCATGCCGATTTACAGGTGTTTGGGTTTCGGTTTAAGGATTTTGCGTATTTAACTGATATGAAAACGGTAGAAGATGCGGAAGTTGAAAAATTGAAAGGCTTGAAGGTTTTGGTGGTAAACGCGTTGCGAACCACGCCGCACCGTTCTCATTTCAATTTAGAGGAGGCTTTGCGGTTTATAGAGCAGGTAAAACCTGAAAAGGCGTATTTAACACATATCAGTCATCTCTTGGGCTTTCATGAGGAGGTGGAAAAAATATTGCCTAAAAATGTGTTTTTGGGTTACGACGAATTACAAATCACGATTTAAATTTAAAGGATGAAACAAAAAATATTCATGTACCTATTTGTATTTTCGATACTGTTGGTGTTTTTTCAGTTTATGAACTCCAAGCATGTTTTCGAGGATATGAACCAAAAATTGGGCACGTATAAAGCTTTGTCGAAAAAATACAAAGACTCAGTTGCTGTGCTTCAAGATGAGATTTTGGAGCTTTCGCACTTCAATTTATACAGAAATGAAGATGCTATCAGTTATTTTGAAAACGATGGCTATAATATTGATGAACTGATTCCTTTTATAAAAGACGAACTTTACAAGTTAAATGAGGTGAAAGGGCAGCACCCCATTGTGCCTTATGCAGCCAGCGAAGGCCGGAAAATGATGATCAATACCGTTAAGATGCTAAATCACAAATGGATTATTGCCGATTTTTCGGATGGTGAATATTGGGGCGAAATTTTCTTGACTTATGAATTAACGCCCGAAAGAGAATTAAAATTCAACCTTGTAGAGTATTTTCTTTACCCTTTTGATTAAAATTTATTCAGCGCGATAGGCAACGCCTTTTTGTTTTTTCGACTCCCCAACATATGAATATTCATAGGTGTAGGATGAATCGGTTGTGGTTAGGATTTTAAGGTGTACATCCTTTCTTTCGGCCATGTTTTTCGGATTGATGGTTTTAAAAATCACTTCGCAATCGTTAATCCAACGCAATTGAGCAGAATCTATTTTGTTGTCGTAAACCTCAACCTGAAGGCTTTCGCTGCGCTCAAATACCGATTTGTAAACGGTGCCTTCAATCTCTACTTCGCTGTAAAAGTTACCGGTTTTAAAATCCCGGCAATTTCTTTGGGATTCATAGCAATTAAATAAGAGCAAGCAGGCAACAAAAGGTAAAAAGCGCATAACATTAAATTTTTAGGCAAATGTAGTGAACGGCTGATTAATTCTTGAAATTTTTGAACGTTCCGTCCGAATAAAAAATAACAATGCGTTCAATAGACTTGCCTTCGTTGTTTTCGATTTCTATTTGACGGTTGGTTTGAGGGGGTGCCGACGGGGCGACAGCTTTATCCGGAATATTGTTTTGTGCTTTTTCGTTTTTGGTGGTTTCAGAAGGAAAATATCCTTTTCCGTTAAATAGCCAATAAAGGTCAACATCGGGGAAGGTGTGCAGTACTTTTAAAATAAAATCTAAACTAGGTTTGTTTCTGCCAGATAAAATATGGGAAATACTGGAACGTTGAACACCTATCTTTTCAGCGAAAGAAGAGGCGGATTCTCCATAGTAATCAATGACTTTTTGGAGTCTTTCAATAAAATCTTCATTGTTTATCATTGTAAACTTTTAATTAAGATTATTTGTGTTACAAATGTAATCATTTGCCTTTGATTTCAAAAAAACATTGAATTAAACCGCTATTTAAGCTAAACCTTATGTTTATATTTTAACACATAAAATACTGAAAACAAATAGTTTGAATATATTTTATGAATATGCTAAGATTTTTAGCGATAGAGTGTTTAGGAGAGTGAATTTTCTTGTTTAACAAAGTAAACAAATGAATAAAAAACCTTGTTTACATTTGTAAAATTCTATTTGTTTACATTTGTGACAAATAAAAAACATGAAAATAGAAGCCCTTAAAAGCCTTTTTAAAAAACATAAAGAACTGGCGTTAAGTCACCGTTACATTACCAATAAACATATTGAGCCTCTACTCGAAAAATTTGATAATTCCGTTTGGCGTGAAACTATTGGTCAGTCGGTTTTGGGTAAACCTATTTATGGTTTAAAAATAGGTACAGGTAAAAAGCGCGTGTTGATGTGGTCTCAAATGCACGGTAACGAATCGACCACCACCAAGGCGTTGTTTGATTTGTTAAACACTTTATTGGCCAATTCATCTGGCGTAAACGATATCTTAGAGAGCTGTACGCTGTATGTCATTCCTATTTTAAATCCGGATGGCGCCGAGGCTTATACTCGGGTGAACGCTAATGAAATTGATTTGAATAGAGATGCGCAAAATCTTAGTCAACCAGAGAGCAAGGTGTTAAGGGTTGTTTTTAATAGCTTTAAACCTCATTTTTGCTATAACCTGCATGGGCAACGTACTATTTTTAGTGCCGGAAAGCGCAATAAATCGGCTATAGTGTCCTTTTTATCCCCAGCGCAAGATGAGGGTTGTACGGTTACGGAAAACCGAAAAGTCTCAATGGAAATTATTGCAGAAATGTACAGGGTTTTACAGGAACTGATACCAAGTCATGTGGGGGTTTACGATGATGCTTTTAACTTAAATTGTGTTGGGGATACGTTTCAGTCTGAAAATGTACCGACTATTCTTTTTGAGGCTGGGCATTATCCTGGTGATTACGGAAGAGAAAAAACACGTGAGCTTATTTATATATCCTATTTAAGTTCGCTGCTTTACATCTCTAAAAACGAGGTCACCGGCGCGTATTATAAGCCTTACTTTGATATTCCCGAAAATGAAAAGTATTTTTATGATATCATTATTAGGAATGCCCAATTTGGAACCGAAAAACAAGATGTGGCTATTCAATTTCAGGAACGATTAATGGGAGGGAGAATTCAATTTATCCCCAAAGTGGTTGAAATTGGGGATTTAAATAATTTTTTTGGGCATAAAGAGATTGAAGTTCAGGGTAATGAAGTGAAAACAGTAACAGGAGAATTGCTGAAAATAGATAGCGAAAACGTTTTCGTGATGATAAAAAATAAAAAAACTTCATTAATATCGGAATAAAGCATATGGTTTGCGTGTTATTTTTAATGAAAATGTATTATTTTTGGTCTTTATTTAAGAAAAGTTAATTATGGGGAAAATTAAATTAGACGAAATTGATCATCAAATTTTAGATATGCTGATTGATAATACAAGAATTCCGTTTACGGACATCGCAAAGAAATTATTAATATCTGCAGGTACAGTGCATGTTCGTGTAAAAAAAATGGAGGAATCCGGAATCATCAAAGGGTCTTCTTTAATGTTAGATTATAAAAAATTAGGGTATTCGTTTATTGCCTATGTTGGAGTGTATTTAAACAACACATCCCAAACTAAGTTTGTTTTAGAGCGTATCAATGAAATTCCTTTTGTAACGGTGGCGCATATCACTACCGGTAAATTCAATATTTTCTGTAAAATTCGAGCAAGAAGTACAGAACATGCCAAAGAGGTTATTTTCCTTTTGGATGATATTGAAGGTGTTTACAGAACTGAAACCATGATTTCTTTAGAGGAAAGCATTAATGATAAAAAACGTTTGATGCATTCTATATTTAACGATTTGTAAAAATAAAGAAATCCGAAATATCAATTAAAAGCCCTTTAATCAAAGGGCTTTTTTTGTGCGCTACAATCAGGTAGATTAAAATGCATTTCAAAGATTTTTTTTGACAATGTTTAGGGGTTTTAAGATGTTTGTATATACAGCTATTAATAATATTACTAACCAACCCCTCTCGTTCAATGGTATTCAATTCACTGGAGTTTTTCATATTCTTAGTCTTTGTTTTCATACTGTATTGGTTTGTATTGAAGAAAACTTTGAAGGGGCAGAATGTTCTATTGCTTATTTCAAGTTATGTTTTTTATGGATGGTGGGACTGGCGGTTTTTGTCGCTAATTCTTTTGAGCACCGCGGTCGATTATTTCGTGGGGCTTGCTATAGACCGTCATCAAGAAAAGAAAGGAAGAAGAAGGTGGCTTTGGGTTAGTGTATTTTTTAACGTTGGCCTTTTAGGTTTCTTTAAATATTTCAACTTTTTTGTCGATTCATGGGTAGACATGTTTGCCATGTTCGGTTACAACATGAAAAGTACTTGGACTTTGCAAGTATTACTTCCTGTAGGCATATCGTTTTATACCTTCCAGACGATGTCTTACTCGTTCGACATTTATTATAAACGACTCAAGCCAACCACCGACTTTTTATCATTTGCTGCTTTTGTTAGCTTTTTCCCCCAGTTGGTTGCGGGCCCCATTGAACGGGCTTCCAATTTATTGTCGCAAATACTAAATAAGCGTACTTTCGACTATAGCCAAGCAGTTGGTGGTTTAAAGTTGATTTTGTGGGGATTGTTTAAAAAGATAGTGATTGCAGACTCATTGGCGCCCATGGTAGATGATATTTTTGCCAATTACTCAAACTATCCGGCTTCAACATTGATTTTGGGTGTTACCATGTTTAGCTTTCAGGTGTATGGCGATTTTAGTGGCTACTCCGATATCGCCATCGGTACAGCAAAGCTTTTTGGAATTGAATTGATGTCTAACTTCAGGTTTCCCCATTTTTCAAGAAATGTAGCCGAATATTGGCAACGGTGGCACGTGTCTCTGTCAACATGGTTTCGCCACTATATTTATATTCCGTTAGGAGGATCACGTGTTAGCAAATTAAAATCGGTAAGAAACATTATTATCATTTTTTTGGTGAGTGGTTTTTGGCACGGTGCCAATTGGACCTTCATTTTTTGGGGAGCATTCCATGCGGTAGCTTTTATTCCGGTGTTTTTAATGGGTAGAAATACCATTTACAAAAACAGCGTGGTTGGCGAAAATTCCTTTTTCCCATCATTAATTGAAATAGGACAGCTCCTGCTAACATTTGGTATCGTTACGTTTTCGCGTATCTTTTTTAGATCGGAATCCATAACGAGTGCTTTCGGGTTTATAGAGCATATTTTTTCGAATTTCTCATATGCAGAGTATATGAATCCACAAGGATATCGCATGATAGATTATTATGTGCTTATGGTTGCGTTCGTTTTGTATGAGTACCGAATGAGAAGGGATGAGCGTTCGCCGTTTAAGTTTAAATCGAAATATTTGAGGTTTGCCGTTTACACCATTATTATATTATTGATGATGCTATTTTATGACGATGGTGTTGATAGGTCGTTTATTTACTTCCAATTTTAAACACAATGAAAAAGTTTGTACTGAAAATCGGCTTATATATAGTGCTAGTACTTTTAACGCTTGAAGGGCTGGTGCGTGTTTTTTCATTTGTATAATGATGTTCCGTTGCATTTGTTCATAGACGAGTACGGTATCCAAAAAACCGTTCCCGGTCAAGTTGGCTTTTCGGTTACGGGAAATCGAAGGATGAATTTTTGCGAATTCAGAATCAATAAATCGGGCTATAACTCTTATCGTGAGTTTACGCCATCAGCCGATAAAATTGAAATTGCGTTAATAGGTGATTCATTCATTGAGGGATTTAATCAGCATTATTACGATTCAACTGGCAAAAAGATAGAAAACAATTTAGGTAACAATGTAGAGGTTTACGAGTATGGGCGAGGGGATATGATATGGCCGATCAATTGCATATTTTAAATTCATATAAAAAAGATTTCGACTTGATTGACCATGCTTTTATATACATGAAGTTTGAAAATGATTTTAAAAGGCGTGAAATAAAGCCTGATCATGCTTTGGTAAATTTAAAGCATACCTTTAAGTTCAAAATAAAAAATTATATACGGTTATTAAAATATGCTAATGGTATTGGCCTTTTTGATGTGGTTAAAAATATGATATACGGTAAAAGGCCACAAAATAATGGAGAAGAGGAGCCTAATCCTGAAGAGCAGCACAGGTTGGTGTTAGAGTATTTAGATAATTTCAAAGCGGTTGTGGAGCGTTATGGTTTCAATAAGGAAAAGAATACCTTTTTATTGGATAAGCGTAAAACCAGCCCTTTGTTTATTGAACACTGTGGTAAAATGGGGTATAAATATTTGGATTTTGGGCCAGCTTTTGAAAAAGAAACTAAGCCCACCATTTTGATTTACGATAGACACTGGAACAATAGGGGGTGAACCGTTATAGCTTCTGTGGTGGCTGACTACATCAAGAAAATTGATAGTAGCCTGTAAGTCAACTTTATTGTTTTTTTAAGTATTCAGTTATTACCGAAGCCAAAATATTGCGTCCGTGGTTATTCCAATGCTGATCGTAGATTAGAGTTGTTGGTTTTTTGGAGGCTTTCATAGCGGGGCCGAAGTCTAAATACTTGTACCCAACTGAATCGCAATATTTTAAAAATAGGTCGCTCGTTTTTTCGGAATTAAGAAGAAAAATCGTTTTGGTTTTGTCGACCGGAAAAGTGTTAATGAGGGTTTTGAAGTTTTCTAAATAGGTTTTGGTGTCTTCTTCAGAAGCGCGGTCGTCAACATATTCTCTTTCTTCGTTACTGTGCCCCGTCAAAGTATTCTTTAATCGCAAAAAAGCTCTAAACACTCCAATATTTTGGGCGTAAGTGAGTAGTTTAATGTTGTCTTTTATTTTGTAAATTAATCTGTTTTGAAGGTTAACACGGAAATGATTGGGCTTATATTCGTCTCTTTCCAAATCAGTATAAAATTTCATGTAAATGAAAGTGTAATCTATATGCTGAAATTGGTCTTTATACGCTTTGATTAAATGAAGTTGGTCGGCCAAATCGTAGCCCGAATAACCGTATTCAAAAACCTTTACTTCGTTATTTAATAAATCTTCAATTTTCTTTCCTGTGGATTCATAGAAATTTTGGTGAAACCCTTCGATAAACGAATCGCCTATCAAGGCTATTTCGGTGTCTTTTTCATTTGGGGTAAATTCTCGGTACGAATTAAACCCAGTGCTGTTTATGTGATATTGGGCGAAGTTCATGCGGCGGTTACCTGTTACGTAGTAGCCGTTTTGGTTTGGAGTATTCACCTCGACATTCAGTTCGTTAATTTCGTACGGCGGGTATTGTTGATACAGATGTAAAACACGTACCAGTCCTTCTAAACAAAGGCAGATTAAAATGGCATACAGTATTATTTTTCCAATTAAACGTTTCATAATTTTATTGGTTACTCGTTTTTAAGTTTAGCTGTTTTACAAATTTAATTTCATTAACAAGCCCCATTACGTATTTAAAAATGGAGTGCCAATCAATTAAACAAAAGCATATTAAACGATATTGCCTAAATGAAATACCCATTAATTGCCCTATGGACATATGGAATATAATGGCTGAAACCAGATAAATATTTCGATATTTACTGTTGATAAACACCACAAATCCCAAAAGTTCAAAAAGCAAGGATCCAATTGATAATAAGATAATTAAAAATTTGTTGCCAGCAATATACTGGGCAATATTGTTCCATTTTTTTACAGTTTGGTAATTACCGTACGTATGGGCCACAAATCCAAATTCGTCCTTCCATAATTGTTCTGGTTCAGTTTGGTTGTCTGAAAACACTAATTGTTTGTCTCCATTTTTAAAGGAATCGGTGCGTTCGTTTAAGTAGAAACTTAATGTTGATCCATTAAGCCAATCGATACCATGGCCATATCGCAGTTTTGAAATGCCTGCCGAAAAATAGGTCAATACTAAAAGTAGTAAAATAAGTTTGGTGCCCCAATTGGGTGTTGCGTTTTGAGCTTCTTTTTGTTTGAAAAAACCAACAATCCAATGGTCAATGGAGATTCTCATCGACCCCGGCACCAAGGCTAAGGCGAAAATAACTTGACAGGGCAGTGACATATGGTGGTCAAAAAGACCATAGCCTTCTCCCATTCCGAAAACAGTAAAGCCAACTATAGCAAGAAAAAGTAGGCTTAATCTACCAAAAAAGCCAATTACGGCACAGATGCCAGCAATTAGGATGGCGTATTTTATAAGATTAAATTCACTTTGACTTAGTGTAAATAATGCATCGGGGAGCATATTTAAAAACCAAGTTTTTGAAAGCGAGTATGAAGCATCAAATTCAGAATAAAAACCATAACCAAAATTTTCAAGTAGTTTTTTTGTAAATAAAACAGGTAGGGTTATTCTTAAAATACTAAGTGGGTTTTTGGTAAAGAGCTCAATTACGGAGAGTATTTTTATAATAACTGATTGCATATGTTATTTTGATGTTTGGTAAGCCGAAACGTAGCTTTTGGTTTTCGTATCAAAGTATCCAATGATTTTTGATTCAGATTGTGGTTCCCGATTGTGGTTCACTTTTACTGTACGCAATACAATTTTATCAAAAGACAGGTTGTGCTTATCTAACATGTTTTTGTTAAAACCATTAAAAAACTCATCCATTCTATTTTGAAAGGCTTCCGGGTTTTCAGATAATTTATCGGTAAAAGGGGAGATGTCTTCAGCAGAGCCATAAACCTTACTAAAAAAATGCCTAATAAAAAATTCATCGGGCTTACCGTAATAATCGGTAAGATTGGTGGCTATGGAATCTTTTACTCCTTCAAATTTAAGAAGGTATAAGTTGGTGTTGCTGTCAATATAATGTCCAAACATAGGAGCGCAGGTGTACGGAAAACTTTCTATTCCAAATACCATGACAAATACATTAGGTAACAAAACCAATGCAAAAATAAAGTACTTATAAGCTGTTTTTATTTTCTCGGGAAACATGTAGTGGTGGGGTGTTATTTATCGCAGCAAAAGCAGTTTTTAGATTTGTAATAGCCTCTTCTGTGCAGATAGTCAACGGCTCTGATTTTAAACATTTCGAAGTTTGAAAAGCCAAAATCGCTGATGCTGATAGAGGTATCCAAAGATTGTACGTAGTGCCACCATTTAGAAGGTACGTGCAGTACATCGCCGGGTTCTAAAATTACTTTTATAAATCGTGCTTTTTTGAAATTCGGGAATTTTTCAGCGTTAAAATTATTGATATCTACCTCGCTGGCCTCACCACCGTTAATGTACTTTGAGCTGGCGTACATTTTTTTGTTGTCTTTTGGCGAAACAATAATAAACATCTTTTTGCCTTTAATTTGGGCATACATGTTTTTGCCTGTATCGTTGTGGAAACCCGAAACCGTGCCTTTAGGTCCAATCCAGGCAGTGACATCGTTAATATCCACATGCTTTTCAAAAAATGAAAAATCTATATCGTTTTTAAGGTCTGGGAAATATTTAAAAATATCCATTGTTGTCAGGTAGTCTTTTATGTCTTCCTGTTTTTCCTCGGCATCTTTTAACTTCTGGATGAACGACTGAAATGACGATTTCTTGTACCGATTATCGTCCTGTATAAAGTTGCCTGAAAGCAAATCGACTTCTTTTTCATTTTTTAGTTTTAAAAAGAAATCTAAATCCCATGTTTTGGTAGCGCCCCAATTTTCGGCCATACCTTTAATTAATACGGGCTTTTTGTTGAAGTATTTATTTTTGAAAGTTTTGGAGTCTAATGAAGTTACTTCGTCAACAGGTTGACTAAGTTCAAGTACCTCGTTTAAAATATTCATACAGAAAAGGTTAAGTTAATTAGTGTAAATATCTGTTTAATTTTGTTCAATTTTTATTATAATCGATAAATTGTCAGATAATTAGATTTATGGGGTTGGTATAACAGCTACAAGGTGCGTTTTGTTTTTGTGGTCAATTACAAATGTGTTAGGTGTTTCTCCCTTAAACAATTTAAGTTCGTCTATGTGCGCTTTTTTGGCATACAAAAACTCGAAAACTATTTTTTTGATGGACGCATGTTCCTTTGAGTAGATGTCTATTGGTTCAAGGTTGTTTGTCGATGTTTCTGAAACCTCTTCAATTTTGTAACTTACTTCTTCAGGAAATGTTCTTTTCCTGTTTTTTAAGGTTTTCAGTTTTTTAACATATTCATCAAAACCATAGCGTTTTAGTATGTTTTTCAACTGAATTTTATTGACTTCCAAAGTGCTGGCTAGTACTTGGCCAAATTTGCTTTTGTCGTAAATAATGTGATGTTCAAAATCGTAGATTAAATTGCTCCAACGTCTTTTGTACTCTAAGGTACCATAGGCCATATCGACCATTAAATAGTTATTTTTTAAAGCCCATTCTAGTAATTTATAAATGGAGATATTTCCGAGGGCAAATTTTGAATAATCAATATCGTACGAGGGGATGGAAACGAATAAAATGTTGTTAAAATGATGGTTTATGCAAACGTGCACCGGAATATTATTTTCGTAAATCACAAATATGGAAGCCTTCTTTTCAAGCACCATTTTGTAAGTGCTTTCTAAGTAAAAACTCCAATTGTTGAGTATATCATTGCTTTCGTTTCTTTGGTCAAATCTAATGGTGAGCATTTTGTGGAGCTCGCCCATATAGAAATTGTAATCTTCTTTTGAGATACTGCCGAAAAACATTTTATAGCTTACCGTAAAACAGTCTTCGAACCGTTTTTTTAACCGGCGGATGTTGGCCCGAAAACTTTTACTGTACTCTTGGGTTAAAAAGCCATCAATGTTATTCGTATTTTTCAAGTCGATGGCATAACCGGTTATTTTTTTCTGTGGTACTTTTTTTACTTCAAAAGAAGGATTATCCCGAAACTCTGGCTTTAAATATAATGGGAATAGTTTTATTGAAACTGGATTTTCGGTTTCTGTACAAGATTGATTATGTTTATAGTAAACGCTATTGTTGCAACTATAAATTAAAGTTTTGTAAAAGAGGGGAACTTCGTTGTGTTCGGTTAGTGTGGCGTAAAAATCAATGCGCTTCATCGGTTTCATGTTACTTATTCCAATATGATTTTTTCAGCATTTTGTTGTCCCATTAAAAGGAAGTTTTTTGAATCTATTTGAAATATTTTCAATTGGCTATAATGCTCCTTGTTCAAATATAAAAAATCGTTAACTGGTTTTTTTAGAAAATCAAAGTTTGGATGGTTTAAAGTGATGGGTGAAGGTAAACCGCTTTTATCATTATTTGCATCCATGTGTTCCACTTTATATCTAGGAAACAGTTCGAATGGATGACTTGTTGTGCTTTTGCCTTGTCTTAGTTTTTTATAAGCCTCGTCTATTTTTAAGGTTTTCAGTAGGTTTTTCAATTTAATAATTCCCATTTGAACGCTTGTTGCGAAAATGGCAGCTAATGAATTTTTGTGGTGAATAAAATGATAATCGTAATGATACTTATTGTTGCACCAAATTTGCTTATACTCAAGATCGCCATTGCCCATATCCATTATTAAATAATCGTTTTCACAGCACCACTCCAAAAGTTTATAAACCATCATGTTGCCCAAACTAAATTTAGAGTAAGTGATATCATAGCAGAAAATATGCCCGATAAATACTTTATTGATGTGGTAGTTGATGGATATGGCTACCATTTGGCCAGATGCGTAAGTGATAAATAACGAAGCTTCTTTGTTTAAGATTTTGTTGTAGGTAGATTGTTGGTATTCATGCCATTTTTCTAGAATTTCGGTGCTGTCGTCCTTTTGTGAAAAACGGAGTTCCAACATGCTTTTTAGGGTACTCATGGCCTGCTGGTAAATCTCTTTTTCAATGGCTCCGAAAAATAGTTCGTATTCTACATCAAAGCAGGATTCAAACCGTTTTATTCGCCTTAATATGGGTGAACGGGTTTTCGACTTTATGTTCTTTTGAAGGTACTGGTCTGCAGTTTCACAGCCTTCAAGGTTTATGGCAAACCCATCTAAATTGGTTTGCTCTATTTTGTTGATTTTAAGGTGTTTGACTGATAACTTATAATCAAAGTATTTAGGAAACAAAGTGATGGCATAAGCCTTGTTTTGCGTTTTTTTTACGCTCTGCTTAAAAATGTCTTGTTGGCTACCAAAAGAAATCGATTCGTAGCAATCGGGAATTTGATCCTTTTGGTAAAATGTGTTGTAAAAATCCTGTTTTTTTAAAATCGGCATAGCGCGTTATTTAAAATAGCTTTTTATTTTTTTTTAATACGATCTTTTAGAGCTTTGACCGTATTCTTTAAATTGATTTTTCCTGCTTCAAATTGGGCAATGGTATATGCCAGTACAGATTTCTTTTTGTAAAAAATCAAGTATTCAATATCGTAAATAGAGTTGCACCATTTGCTTTTATAGTCGAAAACCCCGATACCTAAATCGATATAAGGGTATTGGTTTTCAATGGCCCAATTTAATAACATGTAGTTATCGATATGCCCCAAGCTGTAGTTTGTGTAATCTGCATCAAATGAATGGGTTTCGCTAAACAATATCGTATTGTTAATGTGTCGGTTTACCGAAATGCTAATGGGTTTATCATCCGCATAAACCACAAATAAAGAGGATTTTTTATCTCTTATCGATTCGGCTAAGTTTTCTGTGTTTTTATCCCACTCCATCAAAAACACATGGTCTTCAACCCGACCGTCAAAACGCCCTAAAATCATATTTTTAAGGGCGTTTAGAAGATTTTGGCATGTTTCATCACTTATATCTCCAAAATGATACTCGTATTTAACGGCATGTGCATCTTCAAGCTTTTTCATGGCGCGCTTTAAGTTAACGCGCAGTTGTCGTTTGGTGAACTTTTTAAGATAATCGTCGGTTGAATTGGAATCGGAAACCAACATCGCAGCACCTGAAAAACCATAATGCTCTATTTTTTTCACCTCATAATTGTCTTCATCAACCAATTCGGCCTTAAGAAAGTTAGGGAAGAGGCTCATGTAGCACACTTTGGGCAATTGGTCTTTGTTTAAAACATTGGGGTTTTTAAATTCCGATTGTTGGTAGCTCACCGATTTTAAACAACCAGGAATAATGCCTTTACTGCATTTATAAAAATCCCATAAAAATAGGTTTCTTTTTATGACCATGTTAGTTGTCTTTTTTAAAGATGAGTTTAGCGCTTTTTTTTGGTCCCTGGAAAACAAATGTCTTTTCAGTGTTCACTACGTAGAATATTTTAACCTTACTAATGTGTTGTGTCGAGGCATATAAAAATTCGTTGAGCGGTTTTTGCAAAAAAGCATATTCGGTATCACTTATTTTTATAGGAGTTAATTCTTCGTTTATTGGCGTATTGCAATCTTCAAATTTATATGCGGCTAGCTTAGCCTTTTGCTTTTTCTGTGGCTTAAATGTAGAAAGTAGATTTCTAACCGTATCCATAACTTCTTTTTCAATTAAATAATTAATAAAACGGTATTTGTTTTTTAAATAAAGCGTGTAAAGCCTTACAATGAAATTATCGTTTTTAGAAATAACTAGCGTGTTGAAATTATAAGCTAAGTTGCTCCATTTTATTTTGTAATCGAAATTGCCATAGCCCATATCGAAAAAGGAGATGTTGTTTTTCAAACACCACTCTAATTGCCTGTATATTTCAACATTGCCCAAACTGAATTTGTGATAATCCAAATTGTACGACGAAATGGCGCTATACATGATGGTATCTTGATGGAAATTTAATGAAATTTCGATGGGTTCTTCACCGCTGTAAATCACAAAAATTGAGCCACTTTTGCTATTTATTAAATCATAGCAAATGCTTTTATAGTACTCCCAATCCTCAATCACACGATTTCGACCCTTTCGTTCCTGAAACCGATTCTGTATCATGCTTAAAAGGGTGTCCATTAAATTGTTGTAAGTAGGTTTTTCAATGTTGCCGAAAAACATTTCATATTTTATATTGAAACAGTTCTCCAGCCTTTTTAATGTTCTTAATGTGTTCTTTTTAAAGTTGGTTCCGGCGTTTTCTTTTAAATAACTGTCAATATCCGAAATGGACTTAACGTTAACGCCATACCCTTTTTTATGATAAACGTTTCGTGCGGTTAGATGCGGGGTTAAAGTGACGTTTAAATAATCGGGAACCAGTATTGGGGTGTGGATATTTGAATCTGCAATCTCGCTTTCATTTGATTGGTAAATAAACGAACCATCAATTTTTAGCTCCAAACGATTAATGGCCTTTGAAACTTTTTCCTTTTCAAATAAATCCGAATAAAAATTATTTTTAATGCGTAGGTTGGTTAACATAAATAATGTTGACTGATTATTTCAATAGTGAAAGAACTTAGTTATGATACAAGTTCGTATGCTTGCGCAGCATTTTTACCTTTAAAAACAAAAATGGTTTTGGGGCTGTTTTTAATCTTATACAATGTAAAATTACTAATGTGTTCGTTGTTTAAATATAGAAAATCGTAAATACTTTTGTTTAAAAAACTCACATTCTCGTTAAAAGGAATATTTTCTAAGTTTTCTGTCGGGGTTTCTTCAAAATTAAATTCAACTTGCTTTATTTCAGCTTCTATTTGTTTTGTGGTGTTTGGAGTCAAATAGTGTTTAAATTTGTTGATGGTTTGGGTGAGGTTTTTGTCCCTAACATATTGCTTGAATCTTAAAAATAACGACAGACCATTAGCCAGTAAAATAGAAGGGGCCGATTTGGCATCGTAAATAATATGGTAATAAAATTGATATTGCTTATCGCCCCAGCGCTCTTTGTAGTCGTAATAGCCTTTTGAAAAATCGAAGGTTTTTATATTGTTTTCAAAACACCATTTAAAAAGTTCCATTAAATGGATTTTACCTAGATTAAACTTGTAGTAATCAATATCAAAAGACGTCATAGCAAAAAATAAGATATCACTGGATAAGTAATTCAGTGAAACAGCTATGGGCTTTTCAGCTTGATAAATAACAAATAACGACGCTTTTTTTTCTAAAATTAACTCGTAAACGGAATTGTAGTAAAAGTTCCATTCCTGTTCTTCGAGATTGTTATTGGCTTCCGATTTGTCATCAAAACGTTTTTTTAACATGTCGTAAAACGCATCAAAAATCAAATTATAATCCTGTTTTGAGATGCCTCCTAAATAGTGAACATACTTTACATCAAAGCAATTTTCTAGATTACGCTGGTAGCTTTTAAATTTGTACCTACTTTTTTTACTGAAGGTTTTTTGAAAATAATCCTCAAAGTTTTTATAATTATCCAGTTGGGTAATAAATCCCGTGTATTGCCTTATTTTTTTAAGTTTGAAACTTTTGGGGACTTCGTTTTGTAATTCACAATATTCAGGAACATCATAAATAAGAAAGGCTTTCTTTTTCCCTGGGCTCCAATCCGTATTTAAGTGGGTTTGGTAAGAAATCCCTTTGGTTAAATGTTGCCCTAAATTGGTATGTAAAGGTATATTTTTACAAGGCTTAAAAAAAGAAACCCCCTTTATGAAATCGAAATTATAGGTCTGCTGATTTTTTATAAAGTTAGCAGACCATAGTTTAGTAAATGTTTTCGATGTAAACGGATTGTTAATTATCACGAATTAGTACTTTATTTCGTCTAACGATCGGTACGATGGGAAAAAATCGGTTTCTTGAACAATCCCTTTTTCTTTTGTCAATTGGTCGCACGCTTCTTGGTCTATAACTAGTTTCCAAAGATAAAAATCTTTAAAATCTTTTGAGAAGGACGATTTGAAATCAAATAGCGAGTCGTCGTCTCGACCGCCCAATCCGCCTCCTAAATTAAAAAAAGTAAAACCTTCGTTGGCAGCCTTAAGGCGCATTTCGTCTATTAGCAATTTTGTTGGCATTAAATCCAGATACTTTGTTTTTGATCCAGATAGGTGGTAGTGTACTATCGATCCTACCGATATAAACATACTGGATGCAATAACCTCATTGGTTTCATTATGAATGGCAGAAACAATCGTAGTTTTAAAACTGTCGTTTTCAGCAAGTTTATGGAAATATTCTTTGCTAAAATAGTAAGATTTTTTTGCGTTAACACGATCCATGTTTTCATAATATAGTTCTATAAATTTGTCGACACATGCCTTAGAGTCTCCTGTTTTGATAACGCAGTGTTTTCTAGCTTTATTGAGGTGGGTTTTTAATCGGCTTCTATAATTCGCTCTTAGTACATCGGGGTTTTGGTTTAAATCTATATTGACCACTTTACCTTGTAGAATGGTTTTTCCAAAACCTTTCAGGATATCTTTTTGGAAATCGATATAAGGGTTAAGCCTTCCAAAAACAGAAATGATATTGTTGCTTTTAAAGTAGCCGGTTATTTTTTCTACAAACTCCGAATTGTCAAAATCAGAAGGAATGTTTCCGGTAACAATAGGGCCAACATAGCCATAAGCCGATGTGGCATCTTTATATTCATCACAGCCGTTAATAGTCCTAATCAATAGAGGTAGTGCGATTATAAAATCTTTAGTGGTATATTTTAACAATATCGGCTGCTCATTGCTGTATTTAGCTATGTTATGATAACCATAAGTATGGTAAAAATCGTAATTATTGGATTGTTTTACGCAAGCATCCCAGTTCTTTTTATCGGTAATCACTTCAAGTTCACTGGTCTCTTTGTCTAAAAACGAGATGTCTTCATTTTTTGGATCAACGTATTCTGCTTTACTGGATAAGTTGTTATGTAAAATTTCAGACAATAGTTTAGATATCCAGATAATTCTGCCACAATGCTCTACGTGCCAAACAGGTGCATTATTGATAACGTTCCCGGCCAAAAGAGGACCCATAACATGAAGGTCCTTTAGCGTTTCAAGGTTTTTGTTGACTTTAAAGCCTATGTTCGAGGCATTGGGTACACCGTATTCTTTTTCAAGTACATTTTTAATTAGTGGTGAAAGCTTTTTGCTGTTAAGGGTTTTGCCTCCAATACAATTAATAACAAGGTGAAAGTTCTTATGATGAATTTCTTCTTCTTGCGTGTGTGTGTTTAAAAATTGAAGTTGGTATTCTGGCTTGTTTTTAATTTTTATTAAATCAATAAATCTTCCTGCAATATGTTCAAAACGGTTCAGGCTCTTTAACCATTTAATGGTATCGGAATAATGTACGCCTGCGCAGCGCTGTTTTTGACCAATTTGATTACCATAGTTGCAGGCGAAATTAGCTAGCTCCTCTTCGCTTAATTTACTGAGCAGGTTACCAAATGCAGCAGATATTTTTTCAACTGTTGAAGCGGCACCTAACTGAATGGCATCCGATAGATCGATATCCTTAAATGCTGCGTCGGCAATAGTTTTTGCTGTAAGTTCTTTTTCGTTTTCTAGGCTTAGTA
Organism: Tamlana crocina; assembly: GCF_012037625.1. Classification (NCBI taxonomy): domain Bacteria; kingdom Pseudomonadati; phylum Bacteroidota; class Flavobacteriia; order Flavobacteriales; family Flavobacteriaceae; genus Tamlana; species Tamlana crocina. The sequence continues at coordinate 99,825 of NZ_JAAVJS010000007.1, read as the reverse complement.
AATTGATAGGTTTAAAGGTTTCTTTGCGCTCATAATCTATATAAGCATCGGGAGCCCGACCTAAAGTGGATAGGAAAACATAGTTGATGGGGCGCGATTTGTTTTCGGCATTGTCATTTAGTTTGTATAACATTTCAAGGGCACTGGCATTAGCACCTACAATCAACACATTGGTTATTTCGTCTTTAGGCCTTTTTCTTAAAAACGCATTTATTTTTTTCAGATTTTTGTTAACGCTAGGGTTGTAAGGCGTGTTAACCAGCATTAACCCCTCTCGTTTTACAATATTTTGGTCTTTGTAAAGTTTGCGCGTTGGTAAAGAGCCTACCGATAGCACCACTTTTTTCGAAAGTACATACTCGCCACTTTTTAAACTGATGTTGTAAACATCATTTTTTTGAACCAAATCTATCGCAGTACCTTGAAGAAAGTTGACATCGGCCTTGTGCTTTAAATGGGCAACCTTGTTTTTTATTTTTTCATTGATGTAGCACCCAAAAAAACGACGCGGAATAAAGAGTTCTTCCCATTCACCATTTTCTATAGCTTCAGCATGGTCAATAATCCATTTTTCGGTTAAAGTGCCTCCTTCCGCTTTCATTTCTTCAAGCAGCCAGTTTTTGTTAATATTAAGCCAATCGATAAAAAGGCTTAACTCGGGCTCTGGCAAAAAGTTTCTTAATGAAGTTATTAATAGGGTAGAGAAGCCTGACCTCTTTCCGTAGGGAATACCGGTATTAAACTCTGAATACTTTTCTATGATTGTAATATCAATCTTCTTTTTAATGGTTGTATTCTTCTCTAATAAATTCAGAAAATTAAGCAGTGAAAAGGATGTTGAAATCCCAGAGCCAATAAATGCTATATCGGATATTTTAATAAGATTTTTCAAAATAACTAAGGTTTTACTGTTTTGATGATTTTACCTGGATTACCAACAACCGTTGCGTAATCAGGTACATCGGCAATGATAACTGAACCCGCACCAATAGTACACCATTTACCTATCTTAATTTTTGGGATTACGACGGCGCCCACACCAACATGGGAACCTTCGCCAACCTCAACGTGTCCGCAAAGCGCTGCTTTTGGGGAAACATGGGCGTAATCTCCAATAACATTGTCGTGGTCAACACTAGCACCGGTATTGATAATAACATGTTTACCTATTACTGTATTGGGCTGGATGATAGCTCCGGCGAAAACCACTGTGCCTTCACCAACCTTTGATGTGGGTGAAATAATTGCTGAATGGTGAATCGTTTTTTCAAATTTTGATTTTAAAAAATTAGCTATTTCAGCCCGTTCGGAATTTTTACCAATGGCAATGATTACGGGGTCGCCGTTATGAGGGAATTTTTCAATATTTTCCCTTAATCCCATAGTTACATTTTTAGATGCTCTATGGGTTTGGGTGGGCTTGTCGTCGAAAATACCTGTAACCGTGTAGCCATTTTGCTCAAGTACTTCCCTGATAACTTGAGAATGACCGCCTGCTCCATAAATACGAACGTTTTTGTTTTCTGATTTTGGGCTCATTATTATAAAAGTTTGTTGTGGTAATATTAAGAAAGTAAAAACAATATAAGAGTTTTGCTCCTGAATGTTTGTTGTCTAAAAATTTATAGCGTACTGTTTTTTCTCAGCTCATCCAAATAGGGCTGGGCTTTTGTGGCATCGGTTGCAATGTCTTTTGAAGCCAAGACTTTATATATGGTTTTAACTAAGATTTTTAAATCTGTTTTTAAGGAAACTGTTCTTACGTATTCAACGTCTAATTTTAAACGGGGTTCCCAATCTAAAAAATTCCTTCCGTTTACTTGTGCGAGTCCAGTAATACCTGGCCTTACGTCATGTCTTAGCCGTTCTTCTTTAGTGTAATAAGGCAGGTATCTTGGCAGTAGAGGTCTTGGACCGATTATAGACATGTCGCCCTTTAGTACATTGAATAATTGAGGGATTTCATCAATGGATGCCTTTCTAACTATAAGCCCAACACGGGTTAGTCTTTCGGAATCGGACAATAAATTCCCGTTAGCATCTTTTTTATCGTTCATGGTCTTGAACTTGATAATATTAAAAATCCGCTCGTTCTTTCCTGGTCTTTTTTGGAAGAAAAACGGTTTGCCATCATTAACTATAAACAATAAGATGGTTGTGATAACAATAATTGGCGAAAGTAATATTAGCGCAAAACATGCTGCGAAAAAATCCAGTAAAGGTTTGGTTGTTGTTTTGTAACTCATTACAATTTAAGTAGGTTCTACAATTTTTGATCTATGTGAGAAGAGGGAAACTCAATAAAACCAGTCAAATATATAATTATCTAAAACAAAAAGAGGCTTTGTTTTTATAATTCCGTTAACATTTATGGTTTTTTCGTTGAGGGGGATTTTGTCTTAATAAAAATGGTTGAAAAACGAATTAAATTCTAAAAATGAAATTATGATAGTTGATAGTGTAAGTCCATTACAACTTTGGCTGTAAGTTTTTTTGTCTAAAACAAATTTTAACATATTGATTTACTATAAGTTATTAACAAATTTATTGTGAATTTGGTTAATATTCTATTTTTGCGCTTTGAAAAATATTTTTTCTGTTCGACGTCCAGATTTTGCTCTTCGTCGTATATAAGGGCATTAATTAATTAATTAAACCATAAAAAACAAAAAATTGAAAACATGAAAAAGACTTATTTTCTTTTAATGGCACTGCTCTTCAGTTGCACACTACTCTCTCAACAAACCTATGTCCCTGATGATCATTTTGAACAGGCCTTAATAGAATTAGGTTATGATAATAGGTTGGATGACTACGTATCTACAAGTACTATTCAAAATATTACACATCTAGATGTGAGTTCCAAAGACATTTCAAGCCTAACGGGTATTGAAGCCTTTATTGGGTTAAAAAGTCTGAATTGCAATTTTAATAATATTCAAACCCTTAATGTCACTTCAATTACGGGGTTGGAGGCATTGCGATGTGCTTTCAACAAATTAAGTAGCTTAGATGTAGAACAGAACAAGAATTTAAACTACTTAGATTGTGGGTTTAATAACTTATCCGTTTTACATCTTGCCAATAGTAACTTATTAACTGGTTTATATTGTGACTTTAACGCGCTAACGGGGCTAGATGTACGTAATGGCAACAACACATTGATGACTATTTTCGGAGCAGACAACAACCCTGATCTGAGCTGTATCGAGGTGGACAACGTATCCTACAGCAACGCGAACTGGCCGAAGAAGGACGCCACGGCCTCCTATAGTGCGGACTGCGACGGCGGCACCATACCAGATGCTGATTTAACCTATGTGCCGGACAACAACTTCGAGCAAGCCCTGATTGACCTTGGCCTTGACGATAAGCTTGACGATTACGTGGCCACCGATGCCATTAAAGACGTGGAGAAGCTCAACGTAACGGGCAAGGGCATTTCGGACATGACAGGGATAGAGGCCTTTGTTTCGCTTACCGAGCTGTCCTGTGGTTCGAACAACCTGACAACCTTAGATGTTAGCTCGCTAGTGTCGTTAGGGATGCTGAACTGCTACGATAACAAGCTTGTCAGTTTGGATTTGAGCAATAACCGATCGCTTTGGTTGTTGTCGTGTTTCAGGAATTCTCTTATCGGTCTTGATTTGAGCGGCAACCCGGCGCTTAAGGTTTTATCGGCAGGGGGCAACGCTTTTACATGGCTGAATGTGGCCAATGGCAACAATTCAAACTTCACCTATTTTGTGGTATCGGGCAACCCGGACCTGACCTGTATCGAGGTGGACAACGTGTCCTACAGCAACGCGAACTGGCCGAAGAAGGACGCCACGGCCTCCTATAGTGCGGACTGCGACGGCGGCACCATACCAGATGCTGATTTAACCTATGTGCCGGACAACAACTTCGAGCAAGCCCTGATTGACCTTGGTCTTGACGATAAGCTTGACGATTATGTGGCCACCGATACCATTAAGGAGGTGGAGAAGCTCAACGTAACGGGCAAGGGCATCTCGGACCTGACGGGGATAGAGGCCTTTGTGTCGCTTACCGAGCTGTCCTGTGGTTCGAACAACCTGACAACCTTAGATGTTAGCTCGCTAGTGTCGTTAGGGATGCTGAACTGCTACGATAACAAGCTTGTCAGTTTGGATTTGAGCAATAACCGATCGCTTTGGTTGTTGTCGTGTTTCAGGAATTCTCTTATCGGTCTTGATTTGAGCGGCAACCCGGCGCTCAAGGTTTTATCGGCAGGGGGCAACGCTTTTACATGGCTGAATGTGGCCAATGGCAACAATTCAAACTTTACTTATTTTGTGGTATCGGGCAACCCAGAGCTGACCTGTATCGAGGTGGACAACGTGTCCTACAGCAACGCGAACTGGCCGAAGAAGGACGCCACGGCCTCCTATAGTGCGGACTGCGACGGCGGCACCATACCAGATGCTGATTTAACCTATGTGCCGGACAACAACTTCGAGCAGGCGCTTATCGACCTTGGGCTTGACGATAAGCTTGACGATTACGTGGCCACCGATACCATTAAGGAGGTGGAGAAGCTCAACGTAACGGGCAAGGGCATCTCGGACCTGACGGGGATAGAGGCCTTTGTGTCGCTTACCGAGCTGTCCTGTGGTTCGAACAACCTGACAACCTTAGATGTTAGCTCGCTAGTGTCGTTAGGGATGCTGAACTGCTACGATAACAAGCTTGTCAGTTTGGATTTGAGCAATAACCGATCGCTTTGGTTGTTGTCGTGTTTCAGGAATTCTCTTATCGGTCTTGATTTGAGCGGCAACCCGGCGCTTAAGGTTTTATCGGCAGGTGGCAACGCTTTTACATGGTTGAATGTGGCCAACGGAAACAATGAAGACTTTACCTATTTTGTGGTGTCCGGCAACCCAGAGCTGACCTGTATCGAGGTGGACAACGTGTCCTACAGCAACGCGAACTGGCCGAAGAAGGACGCCACGGCGTCCTACAGCACAAATTGTTCGGTGTCGGCACGCTCAACTTCCAAGTCAGAAAAGGAAATCGCAGCGGACAATATGGTTTTAGGGGCGCAGACCTTAGATGATGCTAGTTTTAAATTATACCCAAACCCCGTAAATGACATCTTAAATATTAAACTGAACCATGGTGTGGCATTAAAACACATTAATGTGTATTCGGTGTATGGTCAACTTATTTTTTCCAAGAACGCAGGAGAAACAATAGACGTAAAGCCTTTAAATAATGGTGTTTATTATGTTGAAATAGAAACCAATATAGGCACATCGACCAAGAGAATAATAGTTAAAAAATAACAAGGCTTATTTGTTTGATAAATAACCGAAATAAAATTAAATAAAATTGTAAGATGAAAAACATCATTAAATGCTGCCTTATTGCAGTACTCTCACTCATCCACATTCAAGCTTTTGCCCATGAGGAATTGCTTGTTCAAGACCCAATAATCTTTACTGAGGAAATTGAAAAATACGTTAATGAAGACGCCGCTACAAAAGACCCTGTTTTTATTTTTGACCCAGAACGTTGGGGTATTGTACAAGGTCGCATTTCTGACGAAGTGGCTTTAAAAAATAAAGCCATTCTTAATGGCATCATGGCAAAATTGGTAGATATGGGGGTTTTTACCATGGAAATAGGCGCTATGGATGCTTATTTTAAAGTGGACGCCCCTAGCATTAATAAAATAAAAAACCATAATGCTTCAATACAGATCCCTTCAAATTTTAATTTAGTTATGGGGGAAGATACATATTTACGAGTACAACCCAACAGCTCTCCATTATATACTTTAATGTCAACGTACTTAGCAGATAATGTAACCATATCGGGCGGTCATTTAGTAGGTGATCGTTATAATGGGCATGATTACGTACCTACAGTGGATGCAGACGGAGTGACCAGAAATGAGCATGGATGGGGTTTTTTACTCTATATCATTGGAACACATAATATAACTATAGATGGAGTTGATGTTTCAAGAGCCACTGGTGATGGTATAGCCATCCATGCTAAATCATTGAGAGCAACAGACGGTAGTGTTGGTAGTTGGAATAGAGAGTCTTTAAACGTAAAAATAATTAATTCAACTATTTCTGAATGCCGTAGAAACAACATTAGTATTTTAGATGGTACTAATATCACCATTGACAATTGTAAGATATTGGATGCAGCCAAAGGGTCTGCAGTTTTTGATGAAAATGGAAAATTTATTTACAGCGACAGTGGCACTAACCCTAGGTATGGTATAGACTTAGAAGCTATTAGACATAGAAATAGTGACAATGAACTAGAGGAAACTGCACGAATTGAAAATGTGACAATTTCCAACAGTGTCTTTACGGGAAATTATACCGGGGACATCGCTCTTCATACACCGGTCAACGTTAAAATCATTAACAATCAGTTTGATAGTAGAGTGTCTAGCTATGCGGCAAATAATATTCAGATTTTAAATAATAAATTTGTCGCAAGGTCAACTAAAATGTCTTTCGCCATTAGTATCAATAGTTTTAAAGATAGTTTTACTGGTGAAGAGCTGAACCATTCATATCGCATAGAGGGTAATACAATTAGTGGAAGCAGCACAGGAGGGTATTACAAAAATGGTATAAATGTTGCGGGTACAAATCAAGAAATTAATAAAAACACAATTGTAGATTGTGAGATAGGAATTTATTTTAAAGGAAACTTTTCAAATAGTAGTTTTAGAGGCAACAGAATAGAAAGTAGTTTGCCGGCAAGTTATGGATACAAATGTTTTAATTACAGTCAGGGAACAGATAATATTGTTTTTTCTCAAGATTATGTTAACGTAACTAATAGGCCTGTAAGTTTTATTGGGTTTAACAATGAAAGTACATCTTCTAATATTCAAATGACATTTAAAGATTGTACATTTAATTCCATTAATTATAGGAATTTTAATGTTTACCTTAATAATTGTAAAAATATTGGTTTTGAACGAAACAAAGGTAACGTAAAGCTTGAAATAGTAGATTCTCAAAACATTTTAACACTTAATAATTTACTTGAATTTTTCTAACTTATACCGTTTTAATTCGGTCCGTTACTTTGAGTGCGAAGTTGGATTAAAATATTTGTAATAATTAAATAGATAAATTTTTATTAAATAATGAATTTTAGAAGTCCTTTTCTTTCTAAAAATACACTTTACCGATAAAATAAATACTATAATCGAACTTTTTTGTCGAAAATCCCATAAAAAATCTTTTTTTATGGGATTTTATCTTTAATATTGCCTCAATAATTTATTACCCCTCCCTAAAACCTACTTAAAATGAAATTACCTACAAATTTTTATGTAATGATAGTATTATTGTTATTTTTATCACTATCGTGTAACAAAGAAGAATTATTTGTTGAAGACCTTGCTCAGGCGGAAATTATTGAAGAAACTGAGAAAACTGAAGAGACGGAAGAAGCCAATGAAGATTCGGATGAACAACAAGAAGAAGAAATAGATCCGACTCAGCCTTGCGATTTGAGTTTGGAAGCGTTGGTTAATGATTTAACAGACAATATAGTCTCTATAAATTGCTTTATGGATCTTGAAGGCAAGACTATAAATTTACCTCCTAATATAGCAGTAAAATATGAAGGCGGCGAGATAAAAAATGGAACACTTGTGTTTAGTGGCGGCACCATTGATAGTGAACTTCTCGATATCTCTATTGAGCTTAAAGGAGATGTGGTTTTAAGTACGGATACTTACACTTTAGTGTCTTCAAAATGGGATATTGTTGAAGGAAAGACCACTAAAGAAATTTCTTTACAGAATAGAGAAAACATCAACCAAGCGATAGCATTGGTGGATCGCTTGGAAGGTCACGTGTTTGAACTGACAAAAATCGATGCTTATTTTAATGTGGAAGCAAATAAAGTTAATAGGGAATATAGTTATAAACGCTCCATAAGAGTGCCTTCCAATTTTCATTTCAAAATGAATGATGACACTTTTTTAAGGGTTCAACCCACACATTTTCCTGCCTATGCATTAATTACCACCATGGTTACTGATAATGCTAAGATATCGGGAGGTAATCTTATTGGAGATCGTTGGGAACATGATTATTCGCCTATTAATGATATTGTTGGTGCAAACCGTGATGAACATGGCTATGGGCATGTAATATGGGTAATCGGAGCCCATAATACGATAATAGATAATGTTTTTGTTTCTCAGGCTATTGGCGAAGGCATTCAAATCCATTCTGAAACGATAAGAGACAGTAATGGAGAGTTATTTGCTGGTACACGCACAAGTGAAAATGTTGTTATAAAAAATTGTCTAGTTACTGAGTGTAGAAGAAATAACATAGCCGTTGTGGATGCCAAAGGTGTTCTCATTGAAAATTGCGAAATTAACGACACCGGAAAAGGATCCCAAGCCTATGATGCTAGCGGGAATAAAATATTTAGTAGTGCAGGCACGGCACCTCGATATGGTATTGATTTAGAGGCCTTACGCTATATCAATGATGATGGCTCTATGAATGAAATCAATAAGATTGATGATGTTGTTATTAGAAATTGTTCTTTTAGGGGGAATGCGGCAGGAGACATTGATATTTATACGGTACAAAACGTTATTATTGAAAATAATTATTTTGATAAATGGGTGGCTAATTTTGCTGCTAATGATGTTGTAATAAGAAATAATACGTTTGAGTCTCGTGACCCAGAAATCACTTTTGGAATTAATATAAGATCTTTTGTAAGAAATAATAGAGAATTCAACTACAATTACCAAATATATGGAAATACCATTAAGGGGTATAAAAACGGAATAACTGTGGCTGGTAAAAACGTTAGTGTGAATAATAATACTATTACCGATTGTCAAGTTGGAATCCAATTAAAAGGTAATGCTAACCAATTAAGTTTTCAAGGTAATACCATTAAGAGCGATCTTCCAGCTAGCTTTGGATATAAATGTTTTAACAATTCGCAAAATAGTTATGATTTAACGATGGTTAACGACTTTATCGATGTGACCAATAGACCATTAAGTTTTATTGGTTTCAACAATGAAATGAGTTCGAATGATATACAAGTGGTTTTTGAAGGCTGTACATTTAATTCAAAAAATAAGAACAATTTCTTTATTCATTTGAACAAGGCCAAACATATCGAGTTTAAAAATAACGTGAGTAATACTGATTTTGAAATTATTGATTCAGAAAATATATTACTTACAAATAACGCTGTTAAAAATTAGAACTTAAACATCATGCAAAAACAAGCCCGAATTTATTTAAATTCGGGCTTGTTTTTTTATTACTTTATTTGTCAGTTTTTTTAAACAATGTCAAAGTTTGCTTCGGTAATTGTTTTATATGTTTTAGCTGCTTCTTGCCACACCATTTGCTGATTGTATTTTTCTAAAATATGCTTTCTGGTAACTTGACGTAGTTTATCGGTTTGCTTTGGGTTTTCCAAGAGGTATGTCATGGCCTCCAATAAACTCGATTCAGATTTTGAGTCCACCAATAATCCATTATAATTATGTTTGACGATTTCGTTGCACCCCGTAATATTTGAACATATAATGGGTAAATCCATAGCAGCGGCTTCCATGACCGAAACGCCAAAACCTTCACGGTAGCTCGGGAACACAAAAATATCCATCAGTTTTAAAAATGGCCTAACATCATTTTGCCCGCCAACGGCAATGATATTGTCATTTTCATTGATTTCGTTTTCAACATCTTTATCCAAAGGGTCTAAGTCTTGTTCGTACCAACCCACCAAAAGCAATTTGGTGTTTTTATACATTTTATTGAGTTGGCTAAATACTCTTACTAACTCATTAACTCCTTTATCTTTAACCAATCGCCCCACATACCCAAAAACAATGTCACTTTCCCTTATCTGATTTTTGGTATTCTGGTCGGGGTCAACGGCTTCCACAGAAAATACTTCCCCATTAATGCCATTGGCACTACCGTTGCCTATGATGTAAGGTGTTTTACTTGTAATATTTTGCTCCTTCAGGTTTTTCTTTACACCATGACTTACGGCAATAATATCTGTGGCGAAGTAACAGGACATGCGCTCAATACTTAATAATATTTTTCGTTTTAAGCCAGCATCCCCTTCAAATCGTAATCCATGGATGTAATAAATTCTAACCGGTACCCGCGTTAGCCATGCTGCCGTCATACTCAATAGTCCACCCTTTGGAGTATTACCGTGAACCACATGAGGTTTTATTTTCTTAAATAACATCACCAACCTATAAAGACTTTTTAGGTCTTGAATAGGAGAGATGTCCCGCATCATTTTTACAGGGTGTACTTTAACGCCCTCACGTTTGCTCACAAAATCCAAGACATCATCGGGGCTAGTAACCAACTCGACGTCGAAATAATTATTTAAAAACTTTACCTGCCCCTCAAAAAAATTGAGGGTGGTTGAAATGGTTGAGACTATTAAAAATTTCTTTTTCATAACATAAGCACATTTTGTATAGCGAATTGGCTTTTTTATAATAAAAAAAGAGTTTAGGAAATAGGAAGTTTGGTGTTTATTACCCTATCTAGTTCATTTAGATAAACTTGTTCGTTATAATTGTCAGATGCACTTTTATAGCTTCGGCGTTTTAATAAAATATCTTCTTTGTTAAGCAAAGATATGCCTCTAACAGCCATAGATTTAAACTGTGATTTAAACCAAAGTGGTAAAAATTGCTTGTCAGCGTATTTCTTGTACATCACGCGCTCATTCTTATAAGCGGCTAAAACTTTTTTAGATGTTGCATTGTTTTCCTCTCGATAGTAATACAACAGGTCGTTTATAAACCGAATGTTGAAATCATTTTTCTTGCTAGCTCTAAGCCATAAATCGTAGTCTTGTGCAATTTTAAGGGTTTCATCATACTGGTTTCTTTTAAACCAATCGGTTTTACTGACAATACTGGCATGCGTTGGAGCAGCTCGTTTATATAATAGGTCTTCAAAACTTATCTCACTAATATCTGCAAACCTGCAGCCCAAATAAGTGAGATCATTGCTGATTGATATCGTTCCCGTACTCACCAAATCTAAATCAGGGTTGCTTTTTAAAATATTCAGTTGGGTTTCAATTCTTTTGGTAGACATTAAATCGTCTGCATCCATTCTTGCTAGATACTCGTACTTGGCAAGCCCAACTATTTCATTTAAACGTGCAGCCAATTTTTTATTTTTACCATCAGAATACACGCTTACCCGAGGATCGTTAATAGACTTTGCAATTTCTAAAGAGTTATCAGTTGAGCCATCATCCATCAATATCAATTCCCAATCTTGATAGGTTTGGGCGAACACTGATTTAATTGCCATTTCCAGAAAATCTTCTGCATTGTAGAAAGGGAGTCCAATTGTTATTGCCATAAGTTTTGTTTTAAATAGCTGTTTTAAAAAACATTAAGTAAGTGAAGGCATAATACAGTAATGTAATAATGCCTATTTTTTTAAACTGATTTTTCCAAATATTCTTATCCAATAAGGGATAAATGACGATAATGGCCATTAAAAACCACGATAAGTACGCAAATCGATTGGAGAAATTCGCTCTAATGATCATGACCCAAAAGGCATTGGCCACAATATAGGTGTGTAATAATCTATCATATATCAAACTTTGATAGCCACTTTTGTATTTGTAAAAGCCCGATAAAATTATGGGAGCGGCACTGTACAGCAAGAAGTCGTATCTAAATCCTGTTGATGAAAATTTACTGGAAGAGGCATCAGTTGTTAAATAAGCCGAAAACCGTTCGTCTGCAAAACCCAATTGGGCAAATAGGTTCTCCCAAACGCCTCCCATGGTTACGGATAAAGCAATGGCTAAAATGTAAAAAAAGTAATATTTTTTAGTATCCGGAACATATTTTGTGCAAACAAAAGCCATAATAGGCAGTAACATACTGGTATGGAAGGAGTAGGCCAACACAAAGAATATCACCATCTTTTTAAAGTTTTTCATATGGTATGATATGGCCAATACATACAAAGAGGTTGCCATGCCGTTCCTAATACCGTTGACACCGTAAGTCCAAAAAGAATACGATACTATAAATAATAAAAAAGCAAAAAAATAGTGGTTTGGAAACCAATTTTTACTGGCAACATATAAAGGAATGATATAAATACATGCACAAAGAAAAAAGAAGCCTTCGAGTGTCATCACCTTTGTACAGAATAATAAAAAATAGGAGAAGCCGTGGTCGCTTGTAATTTCATAGGCTCCCGATAAGTACCTATGGAAAATATGGGCATAGGTAGTCATGTCTATAAAAATGCCGTTTATGGGCCTAAAACCAATGTATAGAAGAAGTACAATCAATAACAATGGGGAACCGATTCTATTAAAAATAGATATTTTCGTATCGTTTGGGCTTAATGCCAGGGTATGGATAAATGTTATCATGCATGTTAAAGCCATAACATGGTAATAAATATCATAATAGTAGCGTATGGGAATAAACTCAAACATTTATATTATTATTTCCTGTTTAACATAAAAGGGTTAAGGGTGTTGTTGATATATTTTTTCTAATAACTTTACACTGACTTCAATATCGAATCCTTTATCTTTTAATATATCATGCCTAGCTTTAGCATCCATTTTTGGTTTGGATGTCAATTCAATAAGCTTTTTATACCAATCATCAAATGACGATTCTAAAGCACAAAACTCTATAAGCCCCATATTTAAGTCAACCTCGCTTGAAATACGATTAGAAATTAAAGCGGGGATACCTGCGGTTTGAGATTCCACTAAAATGACAGGAAAGCCTTCATGAAACGACGGCATAAGTAAAGCGTCGCTATGCGCTAGAACCTTTTCAATATCAGATCGAACGCCTAAAAAAGAAATTTGCTTTTCCAGACCTTTACTCTGGACTAGTTGCTTTAGGTCATTTTCTAAACGGCCTGCACCAACCAGACAAATATGAAAATCTATTTTTTTAAGCTTTAAATATTCTGCAAAATTAATAGAAAATTCTACATTTTTAACCGGCATTAATCTTCCTATTTGAGATAATACCATTGTTTTTTCTGAAATGCCCTCAATCTTAAAAAAATGTTGAGCGGTATCATTTGGTTTTGCGTTAATGAATTTTTGAACATTAACGGCATTAGGTATAAAAACAACGTTCTGTTGGTTTGGAAACAAAAACTTACCGGCCTCGTCTCCGCAGGCAATAAAATCAGTACTTAGTAAATTAATAATTTTTCTAGAAAATTTTTGGTATAATTTACCATGTAAAGTTTTACTATTTACATCACTAGTGTTGTGCGAGTGGGCAATTCTTTGTTTACTGCCCGCACAGAACGCCGCTATAAGATGAAATGCATTACTAAATAACTGGTGGCAATGGACGGCATGAAAAGGCTTATTATTTTTGATTATTTTGTAAAGTTCGAATGTGCGCCTTATACTTGAACTAGCCAAAGACTCAGGGATTCGGTAAATTTTTCCTCCTAATTCTAAAATTTCATCGTCATAGTCGCACGGGCGCTCGGTAAAATACACAAAATCGAATTGGTATTCGGTTTTATCTATGGCACGATATAAACTCATAACCATGGTCTCGGCTCCAGCGCGATCCATAGTTCCTACTATTTGTAATATTCTTTTCATCTGTTTATTTTTTTTTTTATGGTCAGATGTAATTCGCCATTAAACATCTCGGTGGGTATCAAGATTTGTTATGGCTCATTTCATAGGTTATTTGTTTATAGGTAATAGTTTATAGGCACCGTAAAAGGTTTTAAACAATTTATGATAAAGCTTAGGGGAAGCTTTTATAGCTTTCAATGTGGAGGAACTGTAAGCACCTTGTATGTCTTCTTTTTTAACCCTACCAATAACTTGGTATGCTATTTTGGGAAGGTTTAGTGAAGCTCGTGCTGCCATGTTTACCGTGCCTTCAATGGTGTGTAGTATTACATCCGATAGTGCTTTTTTGTAAGTGTTCGATATGTTATGTTGTTGCAACAGGTTGGCATGTCTATTTAAAATATCAAAACGGTGCTCAATATTTCTGGGTTTTATATTATTGGCTATACTACCGCCCCTAACCAAGTAATGGTAACAAACTTCTGGCAAAGTGGTACACGTTTCGGCAAGCAAAAGGGCACGAGGGGTAAACTCCAAATCCTCATATAAATAACCTTCCAAAAATAGCAGTTTGTTTTTATTCAGAAAATCTCTCTTATAGATAAATTTCCAAATATAGAAGAGGTTGTTTAAATGTTCGGAGAAAAATACCTCGCCAGAAACAGGATGGTCAATGCCGTTGGGGATATATTGTTTTGTTGATACCCCATTAAGCCACACATCATGCCCTAACCACAAAATATCTATGTCGTCTTTTAGATGAGAAAAAACATCCGACAGACAGTTGTTTTTAATCCAATCATCCGAATCTACAAACCAAACATAGTTACCAACAGCATGCTTTAACCCGGTATTTCTAGCACCGCTTAAACCCTTGTTCTCTTGGGATATTAATTTTAAATCGTTATATTTTTCCTTTAATTTTTCACATAATTCCAAACTGTTGTCGGTAGAGCCATCATTTACCAGTATGATTTCATATTGGTCTTTAGGAACATTTTGGTTGTAGCAACTTTCTACACATTTATTAATATAATCTGCAACGTTGTAAACCGGTATAACAATGGATAAAATTGGGCGCATAGCGTATTAGTTTTTGATGGCTTCGACTATGGGATGGTATTTGGAAACAAGCGTTTCTAAATCAATTTCTGTTTGTTGTCCTTTCACCTCGGCGATGGCGTTTTTAATTGAGTTCTCAGATAAATCTTCAACCAACCTAATATGCTTAGCCTGTTTTATCCACGAATAAGAGGATTTTATTTTGTGGTTGTTGTTTAAAAAGACTAGGGCAGGAGTACCCGTAATATAACAAAATATCATGCCGTGTAGGCGGTCGGTAATAACAAGCTCTACGGTTTTAAAATCTCCCCAAATGGATTTGAGTTTGCTTACTCTGTTTTTTAAAGGAAGCCCTTGACCGCCAACATGTGTGTCTCTAATCGTAATATGGTTAAATTCCTTTTTTAAAAGGGCTTTTAGGTTGTTTTCTTGTTCAACGGATAATTTTTTTTCTTTGTCGTCTCTCAGACAGACTATGGCCCCATGTCTTGGTATTTGCGGAACAGACTGATTTTGGGATAAAACAATATCAGGCGTCAATACCACTTTGTTTTTAGGAAAATGAGTATTGTAATAATCAAATGATTTTTGTTCTCGGGCTACTAGAGTTAAATGGTTATGCTTTGAATAGGTTTTTATCGTTTTGTTGCGTTCTTTTAAACCTTTAGTAGTTTCGCTAAAATCAATGGTTTGTGGAAATGAAATGATTTTGTTACCGGGAAAATGTTCAATAACCAATCTTCTATAAAGTTCAATAGACTCGTAAAGATCTCCAGTATTACCTCCGCCAACAGTTGTGATGATATCGTTGGGTTGAATAATTTTTTTAACAAAAGCAATGCCTTCTAGGGTGTTGCTTATTGGGATTTCGGTGACTATAGCATCAGGAAAAAAACGATTTAAAAATTTATGCTGAGCGTAGGTGATGGCGACGTCGCCCAAGTTTCCATAATCGGCAGCTAAAAAGATGAAAATTCTTTTTTTGTTTTCTGCTGGCGTTTTGAAATCGAAATACGATATCGGTTTAGACTCAAGCCTAGACAGGATATATTTCACCTTCCAAACTAATGGGATTGATTTTTTAATTGAAGATATCATGTAAACGATTAATATAAATTATTTTACTTTATTGATGATTCTGTGTTTTAAATAAAACCAAATGGTAGGATGCGTCCAAAATTTGCTATCCAAATGATTTTTAACCACTTTCGAGTTGTTGTTGAGCAAATCGTCAACAGCCTTTTTCATCAGTTCAATCCCTTTGGCCAATTGTAAGTAGGTGTAGGTAACAAAATTATCGGAGGAATTAGTTTCAATGAGGTCTTGGTACAAAATGCCTCCGGTGTCAATTCCTGGGTCGACTAAATGAACACTGACCCCACAATACCCATCGTTATTGATTTTAGACCAATAGGCACCGTGAATACCACGATATAAAGGAGTGTATCCTGCGTGGGTGTTTATAAATGTACCGGTTATAGAATTCAATACTTTTTTTGAAATGATTCGCGTACCATTAACAATTACAATATCCGGGTTAATTTTTTGAAGTGTATCAATACACGTTTGCGAATTGGCAGAGGAGACACGGATTAACTTTTCCTCTTCAAAGTCGTCAAACTTAAGATTGTTTTTTTCGATAATTTCCTTAATTCGCGCTTTACCTTCTTTATTTAAATAAGGAACGATTAATTTTCCGAAAAGGACTTGTCCTACTACCTTTATCAGCCCTAGTTTTTTAATCCGTCTTTTTATAAATTCCTTTTTACTTTTCGGAGCTTCCAAAATAACATGGGTAATATTATATTGGCTTTTTAAGGCATTATATATGGCATATGAAGAATGGTCTTTTCCCACCAACATGACTATTTCTTTTGACATAATAGCGTTTATAATAGTTTAGACATTAATGAAAATTGTTTGTACTTAAACAAATAAATCAATATTTTCATTTTTATAGTTATTCGGTTAGAAGGTTTGTAGTACTTGAACAAAAATTTGAATAGCTCCATTTGTCGCAAATCATTTAACTCACGGGTTATTATGCCTCCTGGTTTGTTTATGGCATTTGCCAGTAAAAGAAAAAACGAATGTTCTATATAATATCTTGCAATATCTTTATAATATTTAATATTGTTTACCGGACTATTCTCCTGATGAAACTGAATTCTGTTTTCAAAATGATCTGCAATATTTTTATTCAAATATGCTTTGTAAGGAGTTTGGGTAATTGAGTTTTCATTCGAAACATAATTATAGAGCGGGTTATTTAGGTTTAAAACATTGTTGGCGTAATAATAACACCTGATGTTAAACAATGTATCTTCTCCTACTTTTATTTTTGAATCAAAAGTTATATCATTTTTATCAATTAATGATTTTTTATAAAGTTTATTCCAAGGATACCATAAAAAATTATTAGCGGATGTGTTGGCCAACAATTCGAGTATTTTTTTGTGATCTAATGATTTATTTAGATCATTATTGATTTTGAAAATCTTGTCATTTTTTAAATGATTATATGCAAAAAAAATAATATCAGGGTTGGTTTCTTTTATATTTAAGGATAATATTTCAATAAAATCTTCCATCACATAATCATCACTGTCCACAAAAGCAATATATGTGCCGCGCGCTTTTGTAAGGCCCATGTTTCTTGCACTTGAAGGCCCTCCGTTTTCTTTATGATAAACTTTTACATTACTGTTTGTATTTGCATATGTATCACAAATGGTAGAAGAATTATCAGCAGAACCATCATTTACAAGAAGGACTTCAAACTTTGAAGAATCTTGGCGCAAAATAGAATCCAGACATCTATTCAAAAATTTCTCAGCATTATAAACCGGAATTATGATTGATATAACTGGTTGATTTGTTCGTGACATAGCTTTTTAGTAACTGATATTTTTAGACTTAATCAATTGGTTTATGAATAATTCAGACATTCGCGAATTGAAGGTTTTTAAAATAAACCTGATAAGTTTAAAAAATCTGGGAAGTTTGTGGGACTTATAAAGTAAATTGATTTTCTCTTTTTTTATTAAATCAAGTTTCTCTTGTCTTTCTTTTTTGTCAAAGCAGCTTCTCTTATCAAAAACACCAAGGGTTAGCACCAATAACGAATAAGCATTACTGTAATTAATAAAATCAATATAACTTTGGTTATTTGTATTACTATGTTTCTGTAGGAATTTATCCCTTAGCGAAATGATTTCATTATTGAATTTAAATCGCATATTGAATGGAATATATTTATTTGTTAGAGATTCATTATTGCGGTGTGCATAGTAATAACCAGCATAGCTAGTTATAGAAATTGTACTAATATGCATTAAATATTCGAAGACAAAAATCATGTCTTCGCCATAAGCTATATCTGGATTAAAATTCAAATTGTTGGTCTTTATTATAGAGGATTTGAATAATTTAACATAAGGACCTCTTATAATATTATTCTTTTCAGCGAGTTCTATGGCATCAATAATATTATTACTTATACATTTTTGAGGGAATTTGATTGTCTCGAATTTATTTCCGTCTTCTTTCCATATAATTAGACCTTGCATTTGTAAATCTGAGTCAATAGAATAGTCAAAGTTCTCTAAAAATTTTTCGTCAAGCCAGTCGTCTGAATCTACAAAACAAATATAACTTCCAGACGCTTTATCCAATCCGTTATTTCGGGCTATTGAAACGCCAGCATTATTTTGCGAATAGATTTTAATGTTATTATGGTTTTTTTCAAATGATTCGCAGATAGAGAGGGAATTATCAGTAGAGCCATCATTAATTATAATAATTTCAAAATCTTTAAATGTTTGGTTTAATATGCTGGATAAACATTTTTCTAAATGTTCTTGGCTATTAAACACAGGGATAATTATTGAAATCAGTGGCTTACTCATAGATAATTATATAAATTTTTAGACTTCACTGTTATTTTTAGCAAAAGGACAAGCTTTTAAAAGTTCGGCTTTTCGATATTCTAACATTTTTTTGCCAACAAGTAAAACATCACTATTTTCTTTTAAAGCGATGTTTATATTTTCAAAATTAAGTTCAGTTGGTGTTTTATGTATTTCATTCTTAAAATCAATTCCCATTGATTCAAAATAATCATAGAACTTAACATTATCTCCATCAAGTTTATTTGAAAATTTAATCCATAAAGCTGGAATATAATAAGAGTGCGAAATAATTAGGCCGTGTAATGAAGATGAGATAATTTGTTCACATTTTAAAATTTCAGAGGTAACATCTTCGATTGAGTTGGTCAATAAATTGATAACATTAACTCGTTTATCATTTTTGAATATGTTTTGAATCTCTTGATAATCATAAAAATGAGGTATTATACCTATTTTAAATTTTTTTTCAATTTCTGGATGATAGTAATTAGGCAATAATATCCCTGGGTCACCGTACACTTCGGGACACTTAAAACCCAGTTCCAAAATGCGTTTTCTAGTTTGAGGTCCCCTCACAGCCAAGAATTCGGCTTCTTTAATCTTGTCCTTTTTTGAAATAATTCCACTTCCCCAGACGATTGAGTTTTCGGTTGCTGTCCTAATAATGCTACCAATAACTAAATAATGTTTTTTAAAAAAATACTTATACCTTCTGCTTGAAGGATAAATTATGGAAACAACTTTTTTTCCTGATATTTTTTCCACGAGATATTTTGATAATAGATCACCGTAATTTTTACGATTATCATTTCGTTTTCCATCCCACCAATATAATCTAATTGCCATTTTTTTATTTATATGATTAAAACTTATACTTAATTTTGTCTTACTTGCTTTTTAATAATCTATGAGGATTGTTTTCTTAATTTGCTTATTAAAATTTGTATTTTATCAATTATCATATTTTTCTCTTTTTTGTTCGTTCCGATAGAATAAACAAATGAAATCACTGATATGACGGATACACAAGAAACTAAAATAAACCGAATCGGACCTTCATTAAACTGACTAAGAAAAATGATGGGCAAGATGGTTGAGCCAATAACTACAATTGTAATTTTCCACAATACATCGGAGTAGAATTTTCTTATGTCAAAATTTACCAGTTTTTTCAAAATCAACAATCTTAAGTTTAAGCATATCAATGAAATAATAATGCTGATATAAAATGTTATTTGTGGTGAAAAATTGAGTTCTAGAAAAACATAAGATATAGGTAGGTTTAATAGTAAAGTAGTACCAACTATTATTTGGTACCATTTAATATTTCCTGTGGCATTGGCAGTAGTCATTAAAGGGCCGGAGATACTATCAATCAAAGCATTAATAATTACCAAAAATGTAAATAATACTGCAAAATCAGGAACCTTATTTAACCAAAAACTTAATAGGAAATGAGTTTCTAGCAAAACCGGCATTGCTAAAAAAAACAAGAGAAAAAATGTTAACCGAGAACTTGTAAAAACCAATTTCATCATATAATCGCGGTCTTCAGATGCATAGGATTTAATTATCTGTGGGTTAACAGCAACTTGGAAATTAGAAGAAAATGCCGTTATGGCACCACTAACTTGATAGGAGATTGCCCTAGCCGCATTTACGGCAGGGCCAAAAAACATGTTAAGTAATAGATTAACTCCTTGACTCATACCTACACTCGCCATATTACCAAATAAACTCCATCCAGAGTAGCCAATTAGTTCTTTGTATAGGACTTTGTCTTTCACTAAAACAAATTTACTTTCGCCAAAGTTTTTTCTACAATACCAATATACAATGATTAAATTAACCATTATTATTGAGGTTATTAATACTGAGTACAACATTAATTTATCTAATGTAATATACATTAATAAAAATATCATAATTAATCTTAATATCACTTCAAAAATGGATATGTAAGCATAAAAGTCCATTTTTTCGTTGGCTATTATTGCAGCATTAAAAGGAACCCTTACAATCATTAAAAATGTACTGAATAGGGAAAACTGAAAAACAATTTCTGCTATATTCATTCTTTCTGTGGGAATTGTTAGGTAGTTATGCAAAACGTACATACCTATGGTTTCCCCTAATAAGATTATCAAAACACCTGTTGCAAAGTGAATTGACAAAGCGGCATTGAAAGTTTTCCTAAGGTGAGAGGGATTATTTTTTCCTAGTCCAAAGGATAAAAACCTTTGTGTGGCTGCAGACATAGAGGAGTTTATAAAGGAGAAAATAGTAACTACACCACCAACAACATTATAAATACCATAATCTTCAACACCAAGAACATCTAAAACAATACGCGATGTGTATAATGACACGAACATTGAAAACAACATTCTTACATATAGCATCAAAGTGTTTTTTGCTATTTTCTTGCTTTTGCTCAAATTTTAATATTTAATGAGTTTTGAAACTAATCTCTAAAAATCTAATTAGAGTCGTTTACAGTTAGGGGCTTTAATAACGCCTTTAACATCATATAAAACGCCGCTTGTGTTAAGCAAGCTATTTAGGTCTTCGTAAAGAAACTCTTTATGCGCTACTGTTAAAACTACAGCATCAAACCGTCCTTCAGGCAACTGTTGGGTAGTTTTTAGTCCATATTCATGCATCACCTCTTCGGGGTTCGCCCAGGGATCATAAACAGTAACATTGGTACCATAACTTTTCAGTTGATTAATGACATCAACGGCTTTAGTATTGCGCACATCCGGACAGTTTTCCTTAAACGTAATACCTAGAGCCAAAATGTTCGATCCTTTAATTTTTAAGTCATTTTGAACCATCAGTTTAATCACTTCAGAAGCGACGTATTGTCCCATGCCGTCGTTTACACGCCGTCCTGCTAAAATAATTTCAGGGTGGTAGCCCACTTCCTGAGCTTTTTGGGCTAAATAGTATGGGTCAACACCAATACAATGGCCACCAACCAAACCGGGTTTAAATGGTAAAAAGTTCCATTTGGTACCCGCTGCCTCCAAAACGGAATGCGTATCGATATCCATTAGGTTAAAGATTTTAGCCAATTCGTTAACGAAAGCAATATTGATGTCGCGTTGCGAATTTTCAATAACCTTAGCGGCTTCGGCTACCTTTATAGTAGGAGCGAGGTGTGTGCCGGCTGTAATTACACTCGCGTACAGTGCATCTACTTTTTTGCCAATTTCCGGAGTTGATCCAGCCGTTACTTTTAATATTTTATCAACCGTATGTAACTTGTCACCTGGGTTGATACGTTCTGGAGAATATCCTGCATAAAAATCTTCATTGAATTTTAATCCGCTTACCTTTTCTAAAACGGGGATACATTCGTCTTCTGTGACGCCTGGGTAAACAGTCGATTCATAAATAACAATGTCGCCCTTCTTTAGAACCTTTCCAACGGTTTCACTCGACTTGTAAAGAGGGGTGAGATCCGGTCTGTTGTTTTTATCGATAGGTGTTGGGACAGTGACTACATAATAGTTGCAGTTTTTGATATCCTCTAAATTAGAGGAACAAAAAAGACCTATTTCATTACTATTAGTATCTTTTAATACCGATTTTAAAACATCGGATTCAACTTCTAATGTAGAGTCATTCCCGTTAGATAACTCATTAACCCTGGCTTCGTTGATATCGAAACCAACAACATTGTATTTTGTAGCAAATAACCTAGCTAATGGTAAGCCTACGTAGCCTAAACCAATAACGGCAATTTTTATATTATTCATTTTTTAATGTATTATATGATGTTTTTCTTTAAAAAGTAATGAGGGTTCTAACAACCTAATTTAATAATCAGCAAAAAATTAAAGATTATCCCAATACCATGAAACGGCTTCTTTTAAACCCGTATTGATATTATATTTAGGTTGGTAATTCAATAAGGTTTTTGCCTTATCAATGGATGCCAAGGAGTGTGGAATATCGCCAGCTCTATTTTCTCTATGTTTGATTTCAACGTCTTTGATGGATTTATCAAATTCTGAAAGATATTCTTTTAATAGGGTAGCTAATTCCAAAAGGGTAGTGCGTTCACCAAAAGCGACATTGTAAACCGTATTCAAGGCCTTTTCATTATTGGTCGTTATGGCGTTGAGGTTCATTTGAACCACATTATCAATATAGGTAAAGTCTCTCGAATAACTACCATCTCCATTAATCATTGGTGATTCATGTTTAATGAATTGCTGAACAAATTTTGGAATAACCGCAGCATAAGCTCCATTTGGGTCTTGACGACGCCCAAATACATTAAAATATCTTAAGCCAATGGTGTTTAAACCGTATGTTTTATGAAAAATATCTGCGTAAAGTTCGTTTACATATTTAGTAATAGCGTATGGCGAAAGCGGCTTACCAATAACATCTTCAACTTTAGGCAGCGCTTCATGGTCGCCATAAGTGGATGAGCTTGCGGCGTAAACAAAACGCTTAACCTCGGCATCTCTGGCGGCGACTAACATGTTTAAAAAACCAGAAACATTAACGTCGTTTGTGGTTATAGGGTCTTTTATGGAACGTGGTACGGAGCCCAAAGCAGCTTGGTGCAATATAAAATCAACACCGGAGCAGGCTTTATGGCAGTCCTCAAGGTTTCTAATGTCGCCTTCAACCAACTTAAAGTTTTTGTTTTTTAGGAAAGGCTCAATATTTTTTCTTTTCCCGGTAGAAAAATTATCTAAGCATACCACATTTATATTATGGTTTAATAATGTTTCAATGAGATTTGAACCTATGAATCCAGCACCGCCTGTTACAAGTACTTTTTTGTTCGTCAACACGTTCAGTTGCTCCGCAGTCATTATAAATTTGGGTTTAAATTAATTCGAGACAAATATTAAAAAAAATATCCAACAAACTACACTATTTATATCAAGGTTTGGTTTTTTCCGACGAAACACAAAAAAATGTTAAAAATCTCGACGAGTGTCTTGTTTTTTTTAAAACAAAGAATTTCTTGAAACGAACTATTTTCGAGGCAGAGCCTCGAGGAATTCTTTTTAGATTAAACGTTATAGCGAGGAATGGAAGACTGAAGCTATCTGTCAATTATAACCTCGAACTCCCATTAAACAGGTTCTTTACTCGCTCCTCAGGTCACTCATAAGAATGACGATAATATGAAGCAACTCGTCATGGCGAAGGAGATACGACTGAAGCCATCTATTAAATATAAGTTCAGAATTCCAAAACAAAAGATTTCTTTATTTTACTTCGGCTCCGCTCAGCACTGGTTTTCGGAATGGTAGCAAGAAAAAAAACAGTCATAGCTAGGGAGGGACGATCGAAGCTATCTGTTTATTGCAACCTCGTACACCAATTAAATAGGTTCTTTTGTTGCTTTAAAGGTTGCGCTTCAGAATGACCGTAATATGAAGTACCCCCGTCATGGCGAGGGAGGAACGACTGTAGCCATCTGTTAAATTACAGTTTATTTATTAAGATGGCCACACTGCAACTTAGCTAAGTACAAGCTGTTGCGCTCGGAATGAGGATGACTATCTGTTTCGTTGGGGTTCCGAATTGTGAGATTCCCACGTCAATTCTGCTGTCGCTCATCGGAATGACGGTGACATTGTATTGCTGTCCATTAAAACCTACAGGTCTGCGAAACCACACTATCGATAATGTGCACGGTTTTTCTTTTGTAAAAAATACCAAATGTCGTTAACCGATTTTAATCACGCTTTTAGCGAAATAACTAAAAACTAGACCTTGTGATATGAAACTATTACTAAATTTACACCGTAGTTAACAAAATTGAATTGATTAATAGCAGGTTGATTTAATTGAATTAAAAACAAATTAAAATATATAGTTGTAGTCAAACTCTCAAAACTATTGCTTCTTAATTTTATTTAGGATTATAGATTATATGTTTTAGTATGTTATTGATAAATAGTTATTAGTTAAACTGATTTTGTTACATGAATAAAGAGGGAAATATCCAAAACATTTTTAAAGCATGTAACTGTTGTAATCCAAACAATTACGACCTAGGTCTTTTTGTGCGGAATTTAAAGTAAAATTTAATGTTGACAAAAACCAAAATATATCTTTCTTCTCCCCACATGGGAGGTACAGAACAGAAGTTTGTTAATGAAGCTTTTTCTACCAATTGGATAGCGCCTTTAGGGCCAAACGTAAATGGTTTTGAAAATGATATTAAACAATATATTGGTGGCGAAAAGTATGTTGCCGCGTTAAGTTCCGGTACAGCAGCCATACATTTAGCTTTACAATTATTGGGTGTAGGCCAAGGCGATGAAGTGATTTGCCAAAGCTTTACTTTTTCAGCTTCAGCAAATCCTATTATTTATCAAGGGGCCACCCCTGTGTTTGTTGACAGCGAAACCGACACCTGGAACATGTCGCCAGAATTGCTGGAGATTGCCATTCAGGATAGGATTCAGAAATACAAAAAGCCTAAGGCTATCATAGCTGTACATTTATATGGTATGCCGTATAAAGCTAAAGAGATTAACGCTGTAGCTAAAAAATATGATATTCCTGTGGTTGAGGATAGTGCCGAAGCTTTAGGTAGCACTTATTTTGGCACTTATTGTGGTGCGCTTGCCGATATGGGGATTTTCTCATTTAATGGGAATAAAATTATTACCACATCAGGTGGAGGCGCATTGGTTGTCAACACTGAGGAAGAAAAAGAAAAAGCAGTGTTTCTATCTACCCAAGCTCGCGATAACGCACCTCACTATGAGCATTCTTCTATCGGATTTAATTACAGAATGAGTAATGTTTTGGCCGGTATTGGAAGAGGGCAGATGGAGGTTTTAAATGACCGCGTAACCGCAAGAAGACAAAATTTTGAATTTTATAAAAAGCACTTGTCGAATATTGAAGGGATTTCATTCTTGGATGAGCCTGAAAATGTATACTCGAATAGATGGATTACCTGTATTACCACAAGGTCTTATGAGGCTAGAGAGCAAATACGATTAGCTTTGTTGGAAGAGGACATTGAATCCAGACCACTATGGAAACCTATGCACATGCAACCTGTGTTTAAAAACAGTGTACATTTTACCAATGGTGTTTCAGAAGATTTATTCAACCGCGGCCTTTGCTTGCCAAGTGGATCAAACCTAACTCAAGACGATTTAGATAGAATATTAAGTACTATATTAAAAACCCCAAACTTATGATTAATAATTACTTCACTTATTTATCGCAAAAATACGCTTCTAAATGGCTAGTATTTGCTATCGATATAGCTATGGTTATGTCGGCTTTTTTTGCAGCTTACTTCATTAGATTCAATTTTACATTGGATTTTAATTTAGAACAATTTGTGCTCCAGTTGCCATTTGTTTTAACCATAAGTGTGTTTAGTTTATTGGCAGTTGGTTCTTTTAAAAGTGTGATTAGACATACTGGGTTTGCCGATGTGATTAATGTTTTTAAGTTTGTGGTTGTAACTACATTAGCTTCTGGTTTCTTTGTGCTTTTAAATAGAGCGTTTGATGTGGTTTCTGGTTTTACCATTCCACTTTCAATAATCATCATTCATGCTTTGTTGAGTTTTGTGGCATTAAGTTCAAGTAGATTGTTGTTTAAAATAGCTTACAAATACTTAAGCTGTAAGTTCTTGTCAACTAAACGTGTTATGATTTATGGAGCCGGTGACTCTGGCATAGTGACTTATAATGCTTTGGTAAACAATATGTCAACCAGTTACAATGTAGTGTCTTTTATTGATGATGACATTAAGAAAAGCGGTAAGCATATCAATGGAGCGCGAATCATTCATGGTTCTATGGTTGATACTGCTTTTGTTATAAAAAATGATATCGACGAAATTGTTGTTGCCTCCCAAACTGTTGACAAGAATAGGATTATGGCTTTAATCGATAAATTGGCTGATACCAATACTAAAATCACTAAGGTGCCACCTATTGAAAGTTGGATCAATGGTGAGTTAAGTACTAAGCAAATTAAGCAGTTCCAGATTGAAGATTTATTAGGTCGTGCGCCTATACAAATCGATAACCCTAATTTATTGGATGAATTTAACGGTGAAACCATTTTGGTTACCGGAGCTGCTGGATCTATAGGTAGTGAGTTGGTTAATCAACTTTCAAACTATGATGTAAAGCATTTGGTCTTAGTGGACCAAGCAGAATCAGCATTGTATGATGTTCAGCAAGATTTAAAACGTGCAGGAAAGTATAATTTTACAGCTATTGTAGCAGATATTAGAGATGGTTTGAGGATTGACACTATCTTTCAAAACCACAAGCCTACTATGGTATTCCATGCAGCTGCTTACAAGCATGTACCTTTAATGGAAGAGTCTCCTTACGAGGCCATTAAAATCAATGTTAACGGAACCAAACTATTAGCCGATACAGCTTCAAGGTACAATGTTAAAAAGTTTGTTTTTGTATCTACGGATAAAGCGGTTAACCCAACAAGTGTGATGGGAGCCACTAAGCGAATGGCAGAAATGTATATTAGTTGTCTTCAAAAAGAAAGCAAGACTAAGTTCATCACCACACGTTTTGGTAATGTATTAGGTTCTAATGGTTCAGTTATTCCATTGTTTAAAAAGCAAATAGAAAATGGAGGGCCGTTAACCTTGACCCATAAAGAGATTACTAGGTATTTTATGACCATACCAGAAGCGTCTCAATTGGTTTTGGAAGCTGGAACCATGGGAAAAGGCGGTGAAATATTTATTTTCGACATGGGTGAATCAGTAAAGATTTACGATTTAGCCAAGAATATGATCAAGCTTTCAGGATTAAGATTCCCTGAAGACATCGACATTAAGATTTCAGGCTTACGCCCAGGAGAAAAACTTTACGAAGAGTTATTGGCTAACGGAGAAAATACGCTATCTACCTACCATAAGAAAATCATGATTAGCAAGACCAGAGAATTGGACTATGCCAAGATTAAGAATGAAATTGAAGAACTTTGTATTACAAACCGCTTCCAAAACAATAATATTGTAATGAAAATGAAGCGATTGATTCCCGAATACAAATCAAATAATTCGGACTACGAAAGATACGATAAGAAAGTTCAAATTTACAAGAAAGCAAAAGGACTATCTACTAGTTCAGATAAAAGTACAGTAAACCTATAAATAATTAATTTTTTTACTACCTTCCCTCCCCAAATTCAAATTATAATGAATCTAAAATCATGTACTATTAAAGTACTAATCAAGCTTTGTGTGATTAGTACTTTATTTGCAACTTCATGTTCGCCTAAAAAAGAAGTGGCCTATTTTCAGAATGCCAAAAATTTTGAAACCATAGTTGACACCGATACTTTTGAACCTAAAATAAAGATTGACGACAACCTGAGTATTTCTGTATCAACTTTTGATATGGAGGCATCCAAGCCATTTAATTTGTTTAGAGAGGCTGGTTCTGCAGGTCAAATTATAAATTACTTGGTTGACGTAAACGGAAATATTGAATTTCCTGTTTTAGGAAAGATTAAAGTTTTGGGCTTAACGGTAAGTGAAGTAAGGGATCTTATTCAGCAAAAGCTAGAGGAAGGCTACCTAAAAGACCCCGTAGTTATTGTTAGGATTTTAAACTTTAGGGTTTCCGTTTTAGGAGAAGTAAGAAACCCTGGCACATTTTCAATTACAGGAGAAAGAATTACATTATTGCAAGCCTTGGCAACGGCTGGAGATTTAACTATTAAAGGCCGTAGAGATAATGTTTTAGTGGTTAGAGATTTTAAGGGTACTAAAACCTACACCCGTGTAGATTTAACCAACAAGGAACTTTTCAATTCTCCTGTTTACTTTTTAACCCAAAATGATATTATTTATGTAGAACCTAATCATTCTGCCTCATCAGGATATTTTGTTGATGCTAGGTTGGGGACTATACTTTCCATATCTTCGTTTTTGCTGGGAATAGTGGTGCTTGTAACACGTTAAATATTAAATTATCATTATGACTACGAATAATCAAAGTTCCTTTTCTGAGCCGTCCACTTCTCAGGATTTTAATTTAAAAAAAATTCTGTCATCGTACACCAAGCGATGGTCTTGGTTTTTGCTGAGCTTATTATTGGCATTAGGCATAGCATATACTTATATTAGGTATACTACGCCCCAGTATGAAGCCTACGCCAAAGTGAAAATAGTTAGCGATGACGAAGGGTCGGGGGCTGGTGCAGCGTTTAAGGACTTACCTATGTTTTCGGGGGCTGAAAGTGCTAAACTTGAAGACGAAGTGGCTATTGTCACCTCTAGAACAATCATTGAAGATGTTATTGAAGAATTGGATTTAAATATCCAGTTTTTTGTTCAGGGAAGAATCCACGAAACCGAATTATATGATAATGCGCCTTTCAATATCAATTTTATTGAATCGGATTCAATAGTCAACAGTTCTTGGTTGAATTTTTACATTGAGCCGTTATCGGATGTGGAATTCAATTACAAAGCTTACGAAAACGATGTTCCAAAGAAAATGGAGTTTGGGGAAAGTATCCAAACAAAAATAGGGGACGTAGTTATAACACCCAAAAGTGAAGATGTTTCAAATATTATAGGGAAGGATATACGGGTTCAAATGACCCCAATATCCAGTTTGGTGCCTTACTATAAATACCAAATAAGGTTAGAACCTATTGAAAAAAACTCAAGGATTGTTAGGGTTTCCATGCAAGACCCTGTAAAATCTAAAGCGATTGATTTTATTAATACTTTAATTGAGGTGTATAACAAAAACACCATTAGGGAGAAGAACATAAAATCCAAAAACACTGCCGATTTTATTGATGCCCGTATAAAGTTGATAGAAGCAGATTTGGCCAAAGTGGATGATGTTGCTGAAAGTTACAAAACAGGCAATAAACTTACCGATGTAGCTTCAGAAGCTAATATGTATTTGGGCGTTAGTGCTCAAAGCGAACAAGAATTGAACATTGTAAAAAATGAGTTGAACACCATCAACTTTATGACAGGTCAGTTGGGAGAACCTGGCGATTCCTTTGACCCTCTTCCTACAAACTTGGGGCTTGCCGATGAATCAATTACTGCTACGGCCGCCAAATACAATGAGTTGTTAACAGAAAGACAATCGCGTTTAAGAAGCTCCAGTGAGAAGAACCCCATAATTATCAATTTGGATGAGCAATTAAGCACACTCAGAAATAGTTTAAGACAGAGTTTGGATAACTCTGCCAAAACCGTAAAGTTGAGAATGAATAGCTTGCAAAACCAGTTGACAAAAGTTAATTCAAAACTTTATGCCGTTCCTGGGCAAACTCGTGAATTACGGGATATTGAAAGAGAACAAACTACTAAGGAGCAATTGTATCTGTATCTTTTGGAAAAAAGGGAAGAAGCCACGATATCCCTAACGGCTACGTCCCCCAATGCTGTTGTAGTTGAGCAAGCTTATGGATATTCAAATCCGGTTTCTCCAAACAAAAAAATCATTTACATCGCTTCAATTTTCATAGGTTTACTTTTGCCTTTTAGTGTTATTTATGTCCGAGATTTATTGGATAATAAAATTCACAATAAAGAAGATTTGGTTGGAACAATAAGCAACATCACCGTTTTGGGAGAGATACCAAGACTAAAATTTGGGAATACTCTAAATGCCTTTGTTCAGAAAAACGACAGGTCCCTTTTATCTGAATCTTTTAGAATCATTAGAACCAATTTTGATTACGTTAGGCGAGCCAGAAGCGTAAAGGCTTACGATAATGTTATTTTTGTAACCTCTACAGTTAATGGAGAGGGGAAGTCGTTTTTTAGTGCCAATCTAGCCCTTACTTTAGCTAATACTGGTAAACGTGTTTTGTTGGTGGGAGCAGATATTAGAAATCCGAATACAGATATTATAAAAGCAAAAGCAAAAACCAGCGAGGGTTCAAAAATTGGATTGACGGAATATTTGAATGACGGTTCAATAAGCGTTCAGGATACTATCAATACGTTCGATTTGGATGGCAACAAAATGGATATGATTTTGGCCGGAAAAATTCCACCGAATCCAGCGGAGCTATTGATGAGCGATCGTATGAAGCCGTTGTTTGATGAAGTTTCAATTGACTATGATTTCGTAATTGTTGATACTGCTCCGGCTATGCTAGTGACCGACACCTTATTGATCAGTCAGTTTGCAGGGCATACTATTTATTTAACGCGTGCCGGTTATACCGAGAAGTCCATTTTAAACTTCACTAAGGAATTACATGAAAAGAACAAACTAAACGGTATGATGTTAGTGGTGAACGATGTAGACCAATCGAATTTTGGTTACGGAGCGCGTTACGGGTACTACGCCGCCAATGAAAAGAAAGGTTTTTTAAAACGCCTGTTTTCAAAAGCAAGTTAATTTGAAAAAAGCGCCAATATAGGATATAAAAAGAGGCTGTCTGAAAAGTTAAATTCCATGTCATATTGAGCCTGTCGAAATATCTCAATGTGCTGATAATCAATATCGGTTTCGACAGGCTCAACCTGACAAACAGGAATTAAATGACTTTTCAGACAGTCTCTTTTGTTTCATTCAGGTTGTAATGCTTTTATTTAGAGTAATATCCAAAAGCCTCAATAATCAATGCTTCATCTACGGTGCAATCTAATTTACATTTTCCTATGGCTTCCAAAAGCACAAAATTAATGCTACCGTGGCTGTTCTTTTTATCGTATTTCAGTAAATCAATTATTGGGGAATAATCGCTTTGTTCGATAGTGACTTTTCCGTAGTAACCCAAAAATAAATCTTTGATATCATCGACCAGTTTTTCAGGGAAACCGAGAAGTATTGATGAAATATAACACTCTAAAATCATCCCCACCACAATAGCTTCGCCATGTAATAAAGTTGTTTTTTCAGGGTGACTTAAAAAATACGATTCTACCGCATGCCCAAGGGTGTGGCCAAAATTCAATGTTTTCCTAAGCCCGTTTTCAAAAGGATCTTGTTCAACCACATTCTTTTTGATAATTACCGATTCGTGAATCAAACGGTCTAAATCCTCTAGCGATAGGTTCGATAAATTCAAAAAATTATTCCAATAATCTTCACCTGTAATAAGTCCGTGTTTCAACATTTCTGCCAGTCCGGAACGCATTTGGTTTTGTGGTAGCGTATCTAAATACTCCGTATCGATTAACACTTGATGCGGATTACTAATTACACCTATTTGATTTTTTAAAACCCCAAGATCAACACCTGTTTTTCCGCCAACAGAGGCATCAACCATAGAGAGCAGGGTAGTGGGAACGTTAATGTAAGCAATGCCACGTTTAAATGTACAGGCTACAAAGCCACCCAAATCGGTAATGACGCCACCACCAATATTGATCAATAAACTTTTTCGGTCGGCATTGAGTTCCGAAAGTGTATTCCAAACGCCAACACAAGTATCAATAGTTTTATTGATTTCACCAGATTCTATTTCAATAATTTCAATTTCGGTATTGGTTGAAAGTTTACTTAAAAACTTGGGCAAACAATGTTCGTGTGTATTCTCATCAACCAAAATAAAAACCTTAGAAAAATTTTGCTCTTTTAGGTGTTGGTTTAGTGAAGTGTAACACGTTTCGTTGAAATGAATAACGCTATCGTTAGCGGTAATAGAATCCATAAAATATTAGGTATTTTTTAACGGCGTGAAATTAAGGAGATTTTACAAAAAATGATAACTTCGTCACGTAATATTTGAAATTTAATGAATACAGACTTAATATTCGATAACACCCAAATAGCATTTTCCCTAAAAAGTGATTCAGAATTAGAGCGCGCCTATTATTTGTTTAAAATGATTTCTATTGAGCCGTTGGTTAAAATAGGAACGGCTGTTACCAATTTTGCAATTAAAACCCATTTACCGGTTGAGGGGCTCATTAAGGGCACGGTCTTCGACCATTTTTGTGGCGGTGTTAGTGAGAAGGATTGTTTGTCGGTTATTGAAAGGATGTATGAAAAAGGAGTGAGTTCTGTGTTGGATTATTCTGTGGAAGGCAAAGAAACCGAAACAGAATTTGATGCCGCGAAGGATAAAATTTTAAAAATTATCGATTTTGCAAAAGAACGGGAGGCTATTCCTATTGCGGTATTCAAACCTAGTGGATTCGGACGTTTTGCCCTTTATGAAAAAGTAGGAAGCAAGGCTGCTTTGACTAAAGAAGAGCAAGTTGAATGGGATAGGGTTGTAGAGCGTTTTGATGAAGTATGCAAAAAAGCTAAAGAAAACGATATAGCTGTTTTGATAGATGCCGAAGAAAGTTGGATGCAAGCCGCTGCAGATGCTTTGGTCACCCAAATGATGGCCAAATATAATACCGAAAAGCCCATTGTTTTCAATACATTGCAAATGTATCGTCACGACCGTATGGCGTTTTTAGAAAAAGAGCATAAAAAAGCGATAAAAGGCAATTATTTTTTGGGCTACAAATTGGTTCGTGGCGCTTACATGGAAAAGGAAAACGATCGGGCCGAGGCTTTGGATTATATCTCACCCATCTGTTTTAGTAAGTCGGTCACTGATGATAATTTTAATAAAGGCTTGCGATATATAATGGATAATTTGGCGCGCATATCCATTTTTGCGGGCACCCATAATGAAGATAGTTGCTATTTATTGATGCGTTTAATGGCCGAAAAGGGTATTTTAAATAATGACCCACGGATTTGGTTTGGCCAATTGTATGGCATGAGCGATCATATCAGTTTTAATTTAGGGCACAAAGGTTATAATGTTGCTAAATACATGCCCTTCGGCCCTGTAAAAGATGTTGTGCCCTATTTAATTAGGAGGGCAGAAGAAAACACCTCGGTGGCGGGACAGACCGGAAGGGAATTGGCTTTGCTAACCAAGGAAAAACAACGCAGAAAAACCTAAATTATAAATACTTTTTCAAAATAGATTTGATTTCGGAATATGGGGTGTAAAAATTAATCTGCTCCAATGATTTGAAATCAATGGCCTCAAATTTTTGCTTATTTTTTTCCTTTACGGCCCAAATATCTTCAACAAGTGTAGGTTCTAAATATTCGTTTTCTGAAATCATTTCTTCGAAGAGCTTCTCGCCGGGGCGCAGGCCAGTATACTTTATTTCAATATCGCTTCCATTCTTATTGTAATACTTTAACATGCGTTGTATAATATCAATAATTTTAATGGGTTCGCCCATGTTGAAGGTGAAAGTATTGGTTGTGTTTTTATTAAACCTCGCCATTTTCAGAATTAAATAGCAGGCTTTGCGCTTACAGATAAAATATCTGGAAATGTCTTTTTCGGTCAGTGTAATGGGCATTCCATTTTTTATTTGCTTTTTGAAAAGAGGCACCACCGAACCATTAGAACCTAAAATGTTTCCAAATCGAGCATTCAAAAAAACGGTATCGTATTGCACGTTTAAATAGGAAAGGTGCTTTTCGGCAATCCGCTTGGTCATTCCCATAATACCCGATGGATTCACGGCTTTATCAGTGGAAATAAAAATGAATTTTTTCACCCCGAATTGTATGGAAAGTTCAGCCAGTTGTTTTGTGGCGAAAATATTGGTCTTTATGCCTGCAAACGGATGTTCTTCCGTTAAAGGTACATGTTTGTATGCTGCCGCATGAAAAACCATTGTGGGTTTGTATTTTTCAAAAACAAAATGTAACGGAGCCGAATCGTTAATGTTTAAAAGGTGGTAGTAAGTGTGGTTTTTATGGTTGAGCTCAAATGTTTTTATTAAATCGTAAAGTGGTGATTCAGCCATATCGACCAAAACCAAGTTCTTGTAACGGCACCCAAAAAGTTGTTTGGAAAGCTCACTGCCAACAGTACCTGCAGCTCCGGTTATTAAAATAGTTTCATTTGAAAAGTCAAAATCGTTATCGTAGGCTGTGGGTTTTACTTCAGTTTCAAACAAACCACTGTCAACTAATAATTGATCTATTTGAAGGGCTATTTTTTCGCTCATTAAAACAGTGTCGTTAAAGTAATGGTTTAACGCTTTATTATGCACACAAAGTATGAATAATAATTAATTTATGCTAAAATCAAGTTTGAAAACGAAACGTGGATTGGGCAGCCCGGAGTTTATTTGGTCACTACTTTTACCACGGTAAGGGCAATAAGCTTTAAATCGAAAAAAAAGTTTCTTCTTTTTATGTATTCTTTGTTGAATTTTAATTTATCGGGAATAATGGTTTCAATAAAAAAGGCTTCCGGGTCTTTGGCGGCTTTTAAAAGTTCTACTTCGTTTCGGTATTTTAAGGAGGCTAAGCCAGTGATGCCTGGACGAACTTGGAATATTTTCATGTCGTCTTCATTGTAAAAGTTAACGTAATAGCGCAATTCTGGGCGTGGCCCAACAAAACTCATGTCGCCTTTTAAAATGTTGATAAGCTGAGGGAATTCATCGATTTTATAACGTCTTAAAAAATAACCGATTTTAGTAATGCGAGAATCGTTATTGCCCAAGGTGAGTAGTCCGCCTTTTTCAGATTGTATCCGCATGGTTCGGAATTTGTAAATATTAAAATCCTTATTGTTTTTGCCCACACGGCCTTGAATAAATAGCACAGGCCCTTTTGAGTCTAACTTAATTAAAATAGCAATGAGCAGTAGGACAGGAGCAAGTATTATGAGGCCTATGGCAGAAAAAATAATATCGAATGCACGTTTAATAATCACCAGACTCTATGTTTAAGTTGGTAACCGTAGCCGTACTATCGCAGTTTTCAACAGTTAATAGAATTTGTTCGTTTTTAAGTTTGCCCTCAATTAAATATTTGGCGCAAGGTTCTTTTCTCGGTTCGCTTTTCGAAAAATTAATATCCCCTTTTTTTAAAATTGTTTGAATAGAAGTAGAATCTAAAGCATGTTTGCTCAAACCACTAAGCACTTCGGTTGAAAAAATGATTTTTTTGGTATTGATGTTTTTTAAAACACGTGCTTCGGGACCATAACTGCAAGAGGTTTTTTTTCCGCTTAAAAAAAAGGCCAAAAGAACCAATCCAATGGCAAAACCGCCTAAATAATAGCCAATACGCTGTATTAGTTTCATATTAGTATGAGTGAAAAAAAATGTAGAATTCAGGTTAAAAAATAAGCAAATTAATGTCGTTGTAGTCCAAATTGAACCATTCTGCAACCGACCTATTTGTTAAAATGCCGTGGTAAAAGTACAATCCATTTTTTAAACCTTTGTCAAATCTTAAAGAATTTTCAATACCGCCATCTTCACCAATTTTAAGTAAATAGGGGGTAAAGATGTTACTGATTGAAACCGAGGAGGTTTTAGGATATTTGGCTGGTATATTGGGAACGCAATAGTGAACCACATCATGCTTTACAAATGTAGGCTGCCTATGGTTGGTGACCTCGCTCGACTCAAAGCATCCGCCCATGTCTATACTAACATCAATTATTATAGCACCCTTTTTCATGCTTTGCACCAATTCTTCCGTAACCACAATAGGCGCTCTGTTAATGCCTCGCACGGCACCAATAGCCACATCGCATCGTCTTAATGCTTTTTTTAGGTTTTTGGGTTGTATAGTAGAGGTAAAAATAGGCCTGCCTAAGTGCGATTGCAATTTTCTTAATTTAGTAATGGAGTTATCGAATACCTTAACGCCAGCTCCCAAACCAATGGCACCGCGTGCCGCAAATTCACCTACGGTACCCGCTCCTAAAATAACGACTTCTACAGGTGGCACACCACTAATGTTTCCAAACATGAGGCCGTTGCCACTTATTGGATTCGACATCAATTCAGATGCAATTAATATGGATGCCGTACCCGCAATTTCACTTAACGATTTTACAGCAGGGTAATTTCCATCCGAATCGCGAATAAATTCAAAGGCCAAAGCCGTTATACGTTTCGTCGCTAAAGTTTCAAAGTATTTTTTTGATTGCGTTTTTAGCTGCAATGCCGATATTAATATGGTTTGTGGGTTTATGAGTTTAATCTGATCAAGTGTGGGTGGCTCAACCTTTAAAATCATCGGGCAAGAAAAAACCTTTGCAGTATCTTTGGTGATTTCGGCCCCTGCTTCGCTGTAATCCTTGTCGGTAAAACTAGCGCCTTCGCCTGCACCCGATTCCATTAAAACCCGGTGTCCATTGCTAGTAAGGGCATAAACGGCATCTGGGGTTAAACATACCCGTTTTTCCTGAAAAGCGGTTTCTTTAGGAATACCTATAAACAGCTCACCTTTCTTTTTAAAAATTTCAAGTGTTTCTTCTTGGGGCAACAATTGCTGCTTCGTAAAAGGAGAAAGGGATTTGGCCATGGTAATTGGGATGAATCAATCAGGTTATAAATAAAATATAAAGGTAAATTAAAAAAATAAGATTTCTAAAATAATTTCTTTTAGTAAGAAAAAGAATGCGTATTTACTGCGGTTTGCCCGCATTTTATCTTTAATATAATTATCTTACATTTGTGTTTTAAATTGCTTTATGACCAAACACCTGCTATTGTTTTTTGGGTTGTTGTTTTCTGTTTTTGGTTTCTCTCAAGAATTCAGTATTTCCGGAAATGTTAAAGATGTAAACAACCTACCTATTGCTTATGCCAATGTGGTTTTGGTGGCTACAGACGATAACACTCCTATTAACGGTACAACGACAAATGAATCTGGGAATTTTCAGCTTGAAAATATAGTATTAGGCACCTATTTACTTAAAATAAGTTTCCTTGGTTTTACAGAATTCACCAAAGAAGTAAAAGTTGTAAAAAACATCAACATAAATACCATTACCCTTGAGGAAAATTTGGAAGAACTGGAAGGTGTAACAGTTGTAGCTAAGCGGCCTACGGTTACACGCCTTGTAGACCGATTGGTGTTCAATATAGAGAACTCCACGCTATCAAACAGTAATGCGCTTGATGTTTTGAAACATACTCCAGGGGTTATTGTAAGCGATAATTCCATTTCGGTAAAAATGTCCGTTCCTGTTATTTATATTAATGATAGGCGTGTGCACTTGTCTATGTCTGAGGTGCAGCAACTCCTTGAGGGGACTTCGGCCACCAATATTAACTCTATAGAAGTGATTACAAATCCGCCAGCAAAATATGAAGCCGAAGGTGGGGCGGTATTGAATATTGTAACCAATAAAAATTTGATACCTGGATATAACGGAAGCGTTTTTGGAAATTATAAGCAGGGGAGTGAATTCCCAAAATATTCTTTTGGAACGAGCCATTTTTTCAAGACAAAAAAGCTTAACGCCTATTTTAATTATAGCATCAGCCCAAGGAAAGATTACAGAAACATTGACGAGTTTGTTAATTTTATTGAAAATGAGCAGACTGTAACGATTTGGGAAACGGATTATAAACGAACTCGAAAATCGGCCAACCAAAATATTAATACCAATATCGAATATCAGTTTGATGAAAGAAATAGTTTGGGTTTTACAACTAATATGCTGATTTCTCCGCGAGAACATTCCAAAACTTATGTAAATTCTAATACCGAGGTTTTTGATAATAACAGGGCTTTAGATTCAAGTTTTACCACTGAAAATCGATTGGTTGAAGAAACGTTCAACCTGGCGTTCACATTAGATTATTTACATAAATTTAAAAAGGAAGGGGAAAAATTATCGGCCAATGCTCATTTAACCGATTACGATTTTTCCAACTTTCAAAATGTCGATACCGATTATTTGTTTCCTAACGGAAGTTTGATTAGAAAAAACAGATTTCAAACCTTTACCAGTAAAAGAATAAAACTGCACGCTGGGCAAGTGGATTATGAGTTGCCATTAGCTAATTCTGGAATGTTTCAAACAGGGGCAAAAATATCCGTAATCCATTCTGAAAATATTTTAACCCAATATGGCTACGAGAACGGAGAGCGTTTTGAGGATGTTCAAAATTCGGACACCTTCTTGTATGATGAGCATAATTATGCGGCGTATTCTAGTTATGCCAAAGATTGGAACAAATGGAGTTTGAAACTGGGACTTAGAGCTGAATTGACCGATGTGGAAAGTAGTTCGGTATCTACTAATTCGGATTTTAACAATAATTACATCAAGTTTTTTCCAACATTTCATGTTATGCACAATGTGGATGAAAACAATGAAATATATTTCAACTATAACAGGCGGATTTTTAGACCCAGATATGGGCAATTAAACCCGTTCAAGTTTTTCATGAACGACAATACATATATAACAGGTGACCCTAACTTAAAACCTCAGATTGATGATAATTTTACGCTAGGCTATACCTTAAATAATGCCTATACTTTTGAACTGTATTATCGTTATGAAAACAATCCTGCAATAGAAATTTTATTTCAGGACAATGACGAAAATTTACTGATGTTGATCAACACCAACATTGACCGAAGTATTTCTTATGGTTTAGATTTTACTACCTACAAGCAGTTAACAAAATGTTGGAGTATATATGCGCTGTCTTCAGTGTTTCATTATGACAACCAGTTTTATGCTTTAGAGAGCAACAACGCGCTTCAAAATATAGATTCGTGGTCTTTCTACGGGCATTTGATAAATTACTTTTCACTATTGAAAGACAAAAGTTTGACTGCCGATTTGTCATTGATGTACATTTCGCCAATTGCTAATGGGGCTTCAAAAATAAGCAACAGATTTGGTTTTGATATTAACTTAAGAAAAACGTTTTGGGAGAATAGAGCATCTATGAGTGTTGGGGTAGCGGATATTTTTAATACTCAAAATTTCAATGAAACCACAAAATATTTGAATCAAGATATCTTCTTGCAATCACGGTTGGAAAATCGGCTGTTTACCATTGGGTTTAATTACAAGTTTGGTAATTATAAACTGAAAAATGGTCACAAAGAAATTGATAGTAATGAAAGGGATCGGTTAAATGGGGTGAATAAATAGATTAAAAATAATCCTTTACTTTTCCCCAGAAATTTTTTGGAGACATCCTGAACTCTTCCTCTAATTCCTCCATGGATTTGTTAGCCGAATTCACCTTGTTAAACATTTGAGCACGAACCAAGTATATGGTTGGTATAACAATAGCCATTATTGGTATTAAATATACTAGTTGATTAGAGTCAATAAACGAAAGGTCTTCGTTTAAAATGGTAAAGGTTTGGTATACGTACATGGCAATGGGCACAACTAAAACATGAAACCACCAATGCCTACAAGTAAAAAACCATATAAATAATAAATACAATGGGATAAGCTTTCCCGTTAAGGTCCAGGCCAAGACGAAAACACTTTCGTAAAATTCACTTTTGAACTTAAAAATAAAAGTGTCCCAAACAGCCGTGTTTGGGACACTTTCATATAAGTAGAATAAATAAGGTGTTATAGCTATGCAGGTAGCAACAATACTACCAACAACTAACCCTTTTTTATCCGTGCGTTGGAACTTTGATTTGGTCTTTTCTGATTGCTGTTTGTTGCTCATCTACGTTGTACTGGTTTGCTGCTTGAGCCATAAATAACATTCCTCCGAAAATTGCAAATGCAATTAAATACTTTTTAGTTTTCATAATTTTTAGGGATTTAATTAATTAATACTTCAAATTTAGATAAACACTCTTTTTGATCCAATTCAAAAATGTTAAAGAAATGTTAAAAACAGTGTTTTTTGAAATTTTAGTTGTGGGTATCCCGTATAACCAAAAAAATCGGCTGAAAATATGCTATTTAAAAGACATAGGGGTTATTGTTTTTTTTATTCAAGAGTTAAAACTCTTAGGTTATTCTCTTTAATTTCTAATTTAATTTTATCAAATGTATCGAACAAAATGGTTTCAATTTTTTCGGGCCATTCAATTAATTTCCAATGATTGGATTCTAGATAATCTTCAATTCCGAAATTATAGGCCTCTTCTAAATCTTTTATTCGATAGAGGTCAAAATGATAAATTTTATCATCTTCTAAACTGTATTCATTAACAATGGAGAAGGTGGGGCTACTGGCTATTTCAAAACTCCCCAAAGTCTTTACAATGGTTTTAATAAGAGTAGTTTTACCAACTCCCATGCTACCGTAAAACAACAAAGTTTTTGATTTTAAATTTGTTACGACTTTCTTCGCAACATCTTCAACTTCGTCTAGGTTATAACGTATCTCCAAGATTAATAAAATTTAGAGCAATAATAGTAATAAAATTTTATTATTCCTAAAAAAACACGTATTTCGTCGGGTTTATTTGCTTTTTATAGATTTACCTAGGGTTGAAAACCACAAACGGGATTATCATTTCTTCTAAGGAAACCCCGCCGTGCTGGTACGTGTTCCTATAATAACTAACGTAGTGGTTATAGTTGTTCGGGTAGGCAAAGAACAGGTCGCTTTTGGCGAATATGTACGAGCTGCTCATATTTATACTGGGCAGGTGAAGTTCCTTGGGGTCTTTAGCAACCAAAACGTCTTTATTGTCGTAAGTGAGGCTTTTCCCGGTTTTGTAACGAAGGTTTAAGCTTGTATCACGGTCTCCAATAACTTTTGAAGGGTTTTTAACATTAATGGTGCCGTGGTCTGTGGTCAATATTAATTTAAACCCTAAACGTTGCGCCTGTTGTATCATTTCGAAAAGCGGTGAGTTTTTAAACCAACTTAAGGTAAGCGATCGGTAGGCCTTATCGTTTGATGCTAATTCCTTTACTACATCCATTTCGGTTTTAGAATGTGAAAGCATATCCACAAAATTATAAACAATAACGGTTAAGTCATTGTTTTTTAGTGATTTGAAATTGTCGGCGAGTTTCTTTCCGG
The DNA here is from genome assembly GCF_012037625.1 of Tamlana crocina. Classification (NCBI taxonomy): domain Bacteria; kingdom Pseudomonadati; phylum Bacteroidota; class Flavobacteriia; order Flavobacteriales; family Flavobacteriaceae; genus Tamlana; species Tamlana crocina. The sequence goes on along the minus strand of NZ_JAAVJS010000007.1, from coordinate 58,467 downwards.
TTTTTAAGTTGGTTATTTTCTGGTACTCGTATTCTAAATGGGTAAGTCCTAAGCGCTTTATTTGGGTGTCCAAAAAGTCGGCTTCGTGCAGGTTTTTACCACCTTCATCGGTATCGTTTTTCCAATATTTAGGAAACAGTTTTTCCATATCGCTTGGCATCAACCCCGAGAATATGGCATTTCTGGCATATTGGGTAGCGGTAGGTAAAATGCTAAAAAAAGCTTCTTCCTTTTCTTTTTTATAATAATTGTTTATTACAGACTCGAAAGCTTTCCACTGGTCGTAACGCAAATTATCGATAACCACCAAAACGGTTGGTTGCTCTTTGCTAATTTCTGGGACAATCTTTTCCTTGAAAAGCGTGTGCGACATGATAGGGGCATCAATATTGGGCTTAAACCAATCTGCATAATTTTTTTCAATAAACTTTCCAAATTGAATGTTGGCCTCGGTTTTTTGCGATTCCAAAATCTCGAACATGCCCACATCTTCAATGTCTTCCAACTGAATTTCCCAATAGATCAGTTTTTGGTAAAGGTTTACCCATTCTTCATAACTGTTTACCATAGCCATATCCATGGCTATTTTCCTGAATTCCTGCTGGTAGTTTGATGTTGTTTTTTCTGAAACAAGCCGAGAGTGGTCTAGGTTCTTTTTTAAACTTAAAAGGATTTGGTTGGGGTTAACTGGTTTTATAAGATAATCGGCTATTTTGTTTCCGATGGCTTCTTCCATAATGTATTCCTCCTCGCTTTTGGTTATCATCACCACGGGCAGGCTATCTTTTTTTTCCTTGATGCCGTTCAAGGTTTCCAAGCCGGTTAAGCCAGGCATGTTTTCATCTAAAAATACAATGTCGAAACTCTCTTCCTCTAAAATATCAATAGCTTCAGATCCACTTTGGCAACTGGTTACTTGGTAATTTTTCTTTTCCAAGAACAATATATGTGGCTTCAGTAAATCTATTTCGTCATCAACCCAAAGTATTTTTATCATATTTATGTGTGTTTAAAGTATTATGTTTATTTTTCCATACAACCTTTAAAAGGTTCGTATGGCTATATTTGTAGAACTCAATGAAAATTAATAAAGTTTGAACAAACTTAAAATATTAAACGACCCAATTTACGGATTTATTACCATTCCTAATTCGTTAATTTTTGATTTAATACAGCATAAGTACTTTCAGCGGTTACGTCGAATAACCCAAATGGGCATGTCTTATTTGGTGTATCCTGGGGCGCATCATACGCGGTTTCACCACGCTATTGGTTGTATGCATTTAATGCAACAAGCTATTAATGTGCTTCGTTTTAAAGGGGTTACGATTTCAAAGCAAGAAGAAAGCGCACTTTATATAGCTATTTTGCTGCACGATATTGGTCATGGTCCGTTTTCGCATGCCATGGAAAACAGTATTGTAAATAATGTGTCGCACGAGGAAATTTCGTTGCTGTTTATGGAGCGGTTAAATAAAGAATTTAACGGAAGTTTAACGCTTGCCATTGAAATTTTTAAGGACGAATATCCCAAAAAATTTATGTGCCAGCTGGTTTCGGGTCAATTGGATATGGATCGGGCCGATTATTTAAAACGTGATAGTTTTTACACTGGGGTTGCCGAGGGGAACATAAACAGCGAGCGCTTAATTACCATGCTTAATGTAGTTAACGATGAGTTGGTAGTTGAAGAAAAAGGTATTTATAGCATTGAAAAATTTCTTATTGCACGGCGTTTAATGTACTGGCAGGTTTATTTGCATAAAACAGGGCTGGTGGCCGAGCAACTACTGATTCGTGTTTTGAAGCGCGCACAGGAATTGTACGATGGCGGAGAACCTTTGGAAGGCAGTAATGCCCTAATGTATTTTTTGAAAAATAAGATAACGCCCAGTAATTTTGATGGCCAAACCTTGGATGTGTTCAGTCAATTGGATGATTATGATGTGATTTCGGCTATGAAGCATTGGAAAAATCACGATGATTTTGTGCTCAGCAATTTAAGCGAAATGATTATTAATAGAGAGTTGCTGAAAATAAAAGTAAAAAACAAACCCGTTAAGCCAGAAAGCCTTCAAAAGCATATAAAATCCTTAATTGAAAAGCATAATATAAATGAACAAGAAGCTCGATATTTTGTGTTTACAGGAGACATTTCAAACCAAGCGTACCACATAAAACATAAGGGGATAAATATTTTACATAAATCGGGGAAGATCGAAGATATTGTTAAGGCCTCAGACCAACTCAATTTAAAAGCTCTGTCAAAACCAGTAACCAAATATTATATATGTTACCCAAAACGTAAACTTTAACACATTTTTTCTATTTTTGCGTATTCAAACAAAAACATCTAACTTTTTTCAGTGTGAAGTTTACAGCACAACAAATAGCAGGGATTTTAGAAGGCGATGTAGTTGGAAACCCAGAGGTTGAAGTATCTAAAATAGCTAAGATCGAGGAAGGTTTTGAGGGTGCGTTAACTTTTTTGGCAAATCCAAAATATACGCCACACATTTATAAAACAAAGGCATCGGTAACTATTGTTAATAAAACGTTTAGACCTGAAGATAGCCTAACTACAACCTTAATAAAGGTGGATGATGCTTATTTGGCGTTTTCAAAAATATTGGAATACTACAATTCCGTAAAGCTCAATAAAGTCGGAATAGAACAACCTTGCTTTATTTCAAATTCTTCAAAATACAGCGATAACGTTTACATTGGCGCTTTTAGTTACATTGGTGAGAATGTGGTGATGGGCGATAATGTTAAAATTTTTCCGAATACTTATATTGGTGACAATTCGGTGTTAGATGACAATACTATTGTTTTTGCCGGAGCAAAAATCTATTCTGAAACCATAATTGGAAAAAATTGCGTCATCAATGCGGGCGCCGTAATTGGGGCCGATGGTTTTGGTTTTGCACCAAATGAAGATGGGAGTTACAGTAAAATTCCGCAAACCGGAAATGTAATAATTGAAGATTTTGTAGACGTTGGCGCAGCCACTACTATTGACCGTGCCACTTTTGGATCAACCATAATCAGGGCAGGAGTAAAACTCGATAATCAAATCCAAATTGGCCATAATGTTGAAATCGGGAAAAACACCGTTATTGCGGCACAAACCGGAATTGCGGGGTCGTCCAAAATTGGGAAAAATTGCCAAATTGGCGGGCAAGTGGGCATTGTTGGTCACATCACCATTGGCGACAACGTAAGGATACAAGCGCAATCGGGCATTGGCCGAAACGTAAAAGATAACGAAATGTTACAAGGTTCGCCCGCCATAAAATTGAGCGATTACAATAAATCTTATGTTCATTTTAAGAACTTACCTGCTATAGTTAAAAATATAAACGAACTAGAAAAGAATAAATGGGAATAATAAATACTGAAAACAACCAAAAAACCATTAAGGAGGCTATTTCTTTAACAGGTGTTGGATTGCACACAGGAAAAGATGTCACCTTAACTTTTAAACCAGCCGAAGCCAATTTTGGGTTAGCTTTTAAACGTGTAGATTTAGAAGGCGAGCCAGTAATTGAGGCAGATGCCAACTACGTAACCAATACCCAACGTGGTACTTGTCTGGAAAAAAATGGCGTAACCATTCAAACTTCAGAGCATGTTTTGGCTGCTTTGGTGGGAATGGATGTTGATAATGTTATTATTGAATTGAACGCTTCCGAGCCTCCAATTATGGATGGGTCTTCCAAGTTTTTTGTTGAAGCTATTGAAAAGTCTGGGGTTGTGGAGCTTGATGCCCAACGTGAAGTTTTCGAAATCACTGATATTGTTTCATATGTAGATGAAGAATCTGGAAGTGAAATTTTAGTGATGCCAGCTAAAGAGTACCAAATTACCACTATGGTAGATTTTGGCACTAAAGTTTTGGGAACGCAAAACGCGACATTAAGCCAAATTTCAGATTTTAAAAATGATATTGCCAATTCCAGGACATTCAGCTTTTTGCATGAAATTGAAATGTTATTGGAAAACGGACTCATAAAAGGGGGCGATTTGAACAACGCCATTGTTTATGTAGATAAGGAATTGTCTCCAGAAACCATGGAAAAGTTAAGAGTAGCTTTCAAAAAAGATAATATTGCCGTAAAACCAAACGGTATATTAGATAACCTAACCCTACATCACCCTAACGAAGCAGCTAGACACAAATTGCTCGATGTATTGGGCGATTTAGCTTTAATCGGAACAAGGATTAGAGGTAAGGTAATTGCCAACAAGCCAGGGCATTTTGTGAATACACAGTTTGCCAAAAAGCTTTCAAAAATTATAAAAAACGAAAGACGCAACAATGTACCAAACATCGATTTGAATCAGACGCCTTTAATGGATGTGACTCAAATTATGGCTATGTTGCCACACCGTCAACCATTTTTGTTAATCGATAAGGTTTTTGAGCTTACAGATAAAAATGTAATTGCAACAAAAAACGTTACCATGAACGAAGAGTTCTTTAAAGGACACTTCCCTGGGGCACCCGTTATGCCTGGTGTTTTAATAGTAGAGGCTATGGCACAAACCGGAGGGATTTTGGTTTTAAATACGGTGCCAGACCCAGAAAACTACTTGACCTTCTTCATGAAAATGGACAATGTTAAATTCAAACAAAAAGTCATGCCCGGCGATACGTTAATTTTCAATTGTACGTTAATAACACCTATCCGTCGAGGTATTTGCCATATGCAAGGTTATGCTTATGCTAACGGAAAACTTTGTGCAGAAGCAGAATTAATGGCACAAATTTCTAAAGTAAAATAAAATTATAAAATGAATCAACCTTTAGCATATGTGCACCCCGGTGCCAAAATTGCAAAGAATGTAGTTATTGAGCCCTTTGCAACCATTCATAATAATGTAAAAATAGGTGAGGGCACTTGGATTGGTAGCAACGTTACCATTATGGAAGGTGCCCGCATTGGCAAAAATTGCAATATTTTTCCCGGGGCAGTGATTTCAGCTGTGCCGCAGGACTTAAAATACAACGACGAAGACACTACGGTTGAGATTGGCGATAACGTTACCATCCGCGAGTGTGTGACCATAAACCGCGGTACGGCAGACCGAATGAAAACCGTAGTAGGCGATAATTGTTTAATTATGGCTTATTGCCACATTGCGCACGATTGTATCGTAGGTAAAAATTGCATCTTCTCAAACAATAGCACCTTGGCAGGTCACATTACCATTGGCGACTATGTGGTTTTAGCGGGTATGACGGCTGTTCATCAGTTTGTTTCCGTTGGAAATCATGCTTTTGTAACCGGAGGTTCTTTGGTTAGAAAAGACGTTCCGCCTTATGTAAAAGCGGCTCGCGAACCACTTTCGTACGTAGGGATTAATTCGGTAGGATTGCGTCGTCGTGGTTATTCAACCGAAAAAATCAGGGAAATCCAGGATATTTTCAGAATTCTCTACCAAAAAAATTATAACAATACACAGGCTGCCGATATTATTGAGGCAGAAATGGAAGCCACGCCAGAACGTGATGAAATTCTTCAATTTATTAGAAATTCGCACCGTGGTATAATGAAAGGATATTTTAAATCAAATTAAAACATGGCAACAACATCAGATATTAGAAACGGATTGTGCATTAGATACAATAACGATATTTATAAAATTGTAGAATTTTTACACGTAAAACCAGGAAAAGGGCCTGCTTTTGTGCGCACCAAATTAAAAAGTGTAACCAACGGAAAAGTGATTGACAACACATTTTCTGCTGGCCATAAATTGGACGACGTTCGTGTGGAAACCCATAAATTTCAGTATTTATACAATGATGGGGAGTTTTATCATTTTATGAATGAGGCAGACTACACGCAAATAAGATTGTTGGAGGCCGCATTAGATCGTCCAGATTTAATGAAAGAAGGCGAAGTGGTAACCGTAATTATTAACACGGAAGATAACGCACCGCTTTCTGTTGAAATGCCAGCAAGTGTTATTTTGGAAGTTACCCACACCGAGCCTGGCGTAAAAGGAAATACAGCTACCAACGCAACAAAACCGGCAACGGTTGAAACAGGCGCAGAAGTGAATGTGCCTTTATTTATAAATGAAGGTGACAAAATTAAAGTGGAGACCGAAAAGGGAACTTACAAAGAACGCGTAAAGGAATAAAAATAGTTGGCAGTTAACAGTCAAATGGTTAAAACTGAATACTGCGACTGAGACTGAATACTGATTTATGAAATTCCCTCAAGAATATACCCTGAGCCAAATTGCAGAATTAATTGGCTGTAAGTTTGTTGGTAATGCCGATTTTAAGGTTTTGGGCATGAACGAAATCCATGTGGTCGAACCCGGAGATATCGTTTTTGTGGACCATCCTAAGTATTACGATAAAGCTTTAAATTCGGCCGCCACTATTGTCTTAATCAATATGGAAGTGGATTGCCCACAAGGCAAAGCATTGTTGGTAAGTGATGATCCGTTTAGGGACTTCAATAAATTAACCGATTATTTTAAGCCGTTTAAAGCTTCAAACGCTACGGTTTCACTTTCAGCTAAAATTGGAAAAAACACTGTTATTCAACCCAATAGTTTTATTGGCCACAATGTAACTATTGGCGATAATTGCGTTATCCATTCCAATGTAAGTATTTATGATGATACTGTTGTCGGAGATCATGTCACTATTCATGCCGGTACGGTTTTGGGAGCAAATGCTTTTTATTACAAGAAAAGATCTGAGGGCTACGACAGATTAAAATCGGGTGGGCGAGTAGTCATCGAAGACCATGTGGATATTGGGGCTGCTTGCACGATTGACCGTGGCGTGACAGCTGATACAAAAATATGTGAGGGCACAAAAATTGATAACCAAGTACAAATTGGCCACGATACCGTAATTGGTAAAAAGTGTTTAATAGCATCGCAAGTTGGTGTGGCCGGTTGTGTGGTTGTTGAAGACGAGGTTACTATTTGGGGACAAGTAGGTATTACTAGCGGTATTACTATAGGAACAAAAGCCGTTATTTCAGCAAAAGCGGGCGTTAGTAAATCGTTGGAAGGCCATAAGAGTTATTTCGGTATTCCGGCAGATGATTTTCGTTCAAAGTATAAAGAACTGGCTTCTATCAAAAAAATTCCAGAGATAATTGAAAGCTTGAAAAAACTAAGTAAAAATACTTAAAATAAATGTTTTGTTTTGCTTTAAAAATTTAATTCAAAAAATTACATTTGCCTACAATATAAATTAATCAATAAAATAATCACTTATGAGTGTTTTAGTAAATAAAGATTCGAAAATAATTGTTCAAGGATTTACAGGAAGCGAAGGTACGTTCCACGCTAGTCAAATGATTGAGTATGGAACCAATGTTGTTGGAGGTGTAACTCCAGGTAAAGGTGGTCAAACGCATCTAGACAAGCCAGTGTTTAATACCGTATTGGAAGCCGTTGAGCAAGTTGGTGCAGATACCACTATTATTTTTGTTCCGCCAGCATTTGCTGCCGATGCTATTATGGAGGCTGCCGATGCCGGTATAAAAGTGATTATTACGATTACCGAAGGAATTCCTGTTGCTGATATGATTACAGCATCGAACTATATCAAAAATAAAGATTGCCGATTGATTGGCCCTAACTGTCCAGGGGTTATTACTCCGGGTGAAGCGAAAGTTGGTATCATGCCAGGTTTTGTTTTCAAATCAGGAAAAGTAGGTATCGTTTCTAAATCAGGAACGTTAACTTATGAAGCAGCCGATCAAGTAGTGAAACAAGGATTAGGAATCACAACGGCCATTGGTATTGGTGGGGACCCAATTATTGGAACCACTACCAAAGAAGCTGTTGAGTTATTGATCAACGACCCAGAAACCGAGGCGGTTGTTATGATTGGTGAAATTGGCGGACAATTGGAAGCCGATGCCGCAAACTGGTACAAAGAAAGCGGAAGTAAAAAGCCAATTGTAGGTTTCATCGCTGGTGAAACTGCTCCTGCTGGTCGTACTATGGGACATGCTGGCGCTATTGTTGGAGGAAGCGACGATACTGCCCAAGCCAAAAAGAAAATCATGAGAGAATGCGGTATCCACGTGGTAGATTCTCCTGCTGAAATTGGAAAAAAAGTAGCCGAAGTGATGGGCTAATAAAATTCATATGAATAATTAAAAATCCGTTGGTTTAAAAGCTAACGGATTTTTTTTGTGAATAAAATCAAGATTTCTAGGTAACAAATTTAATGCTTTGTTGGTATAAGGGTGAATCCATAAAAACTAGAAATTATGAAGTTCCAAAATTCAACCCTTACCTTAATTATTTTATTAACATGTTTAATGAGTTGCTCAAAGAGCGATGATGAAATAATTATTGAATCCGCTCCGGAATATCCCATGAAATCCCTTATTGAAAATGGCGATTTAGAATTAAAATATACCAAAAAAAATAGCCCGAACACTTTCGAAATGGGCTATAAATTCAAAACCTTTAAAAGCGGAAAGATTCTTGCTTTGGGCATTCGTGTTCCTGATAGCGATACTTACAGGGTAACGCTTTGGAATGCCAATACTGAAGAAATTTTAGTGACCACCAATGTGGTGTCCTCCTCAGGCTTGTTGTCTTTTGAAGATATTCCACCTGTTAATATTGAATCAGGTACAGCTTACTTCGTTTCTGTAAACACCAATGATTATTATTCTTTTGGAAGTTCCGGTAATAACGTTGGTAATTTGTTTCCGGCGGAAGCCAATAACGTGTTAGTGTTAGGGTATGGTTCGTATTTAGGTACACAGCAAGCATTACCTGCAAACTTTGTTGAAGGAGCGTATTTGGGAATGGTCGATATCAAGTTTGTGCCAAACAATTAGACCATCCAATAAACCCACGCCTCGCAATATTTTGTGAGGTTTTTTTATTTGAAGCCGTTAGTATTTCATATATTTGATATTCTATTTTAAACAAAAACAAACTAATTATATTAATGAAATTATTAGAAGGAAAAACCGCTATAATAACCGGTGCGAGTCGAGGCATAGGAAAAGGTATCGCCCAAATATTTGCAAAACAAGGAGCCAATGTGGCATTCACTTATAGCTCTTCGGTTGAAGCGGCTAAAGCGTTGGAAGACGAATTGAATGGCTTAGGTGTTAAGGCCAAAGGTTACCAAAGTAATGCGGCTAGTTTTGAGGATGCCCAAAAATTGGCAGATGATGTTGTAAAAGAATTTGGTAGTATTGATGTGTTAGTCAACAATGCTGGTATTACAAAAGACAACCTGTTGATGCGAATTTCAGAAGAAGATTTCGATACGGTTATTGAAGTGAACCTAAAATCGGTGTTCAACATGACCAAAGCCGTTCAACGCACCATGTTGAAGCAACGCAAAGGCTCAATTATCAATATGAGTTCGGTGGTTGGTGTAAAAGGAAATGCAGGACAGACCAACTATGCAGCGTCAAAAGCTGGTATTATCGGATTCTCAAAATCGGTAGCTTTGGAGTTGGGGTCTAGAAACATTAGAAGCAATGTGGTAGCGCCAGGTTTTATCGAAACCGAAATGACGGCCAAACTGGATGAAAAAGTGGTTGACGAATGGCGTGCTGGAATTCCTTTAAAACGTGGAGGTTCTCCTGAAGATGTCGCTAATGTTTGTGTGTTTTTGGCCAGCGACATGAGTGCCTACGTTACGGGGCAAACGTTAAATGTTGATGGCGGAATGCTAACTTAATTGTAAATTTCCTAATCAGTTAAGAGGAAGTTCTATTCAATTAAACAGAAAGCAAAAATTTTAAATGCAAACAGAAACAATAGTTTATATTATTCTTGCTGGAATTATAGCTTTTGTTTTTGCATATTTTCAGTATAGATATAAAGAGAAAAGCATGACCAGATTAGGCATGCTTTTCTTTTTTTTAAGATTTATGACGGTATTTGCGGTATTACTGTTATTAATCAACCCGAGTTTTGATAAGGTTTCAACGTATGTTGAAAAGCCTAGTTTAGTGGTTGCTGTTGATAACTCCAGTTCAATTAACCATCTTAACCAAAGAGAAAAAGCTGAGCATTTTATTAGGAGTATTGCTGAAAACCAATCATTAAACGATAAATTCAATGTTAAGTTTTATGCTTTTGGTAAATCGTTAAAAGCTAGTGACTCGGTATCTTTTACTGAAGAAGAAACCAATATATATGACGCTTTTAGGCAATTGTCTCAAATCTACAAGCAAACCACAGCGCCAACTTTGTTGATTTCAGATGGTAATCAGACTTTCGGGAATGATTATCAATTCATAAGCAGTCAGTATAAACAGCCCGTGTTCCCCATTATTCTGGGTGATACCGTTCAGTACACCGATTTGAAGATTCAACAACTCAACGTCAATAAATACGCATATCATAAAAACAAGTTCCCGGTTGAAGCCATTTTGGTTTACAGCGGCAACGGCAATGTGCGTTCTAAGTTTGAAATTAGCAGAGGAAACACTGTTGTGCATTCGGAGGTGGTTGACTTTTCAAAATCTGAAAATTCTAAAATTCTAAACTTAAATTTACCAGCCAGCAGTATTGGCTTAGTGAATTACAAAGCGACTTTAGTGCCTTTGAATGATGAAAAAAACAAAGTAAATAATTTCAGAAATTTCACTGTCGAAGTCTTAAATCAAAAGACAAAAATAGCCATTGTAAGCGACATCATCCATCCTGATTTAGGAGCGTTAAAAAAAGCTATTGAAACCAATGAACAACGCTCTGTTTCAATTTTAAATTCAGAATTTGAAAATATTAAAATAAATGATTTTCAGTTGTTTATTTTGTATCAACCAAACAATAAGTTCAATTATTTGTTTGAGCAATTAGATGCTGAAAGCAAAAATCAATTTATCGTTATTGGCCCAAAAACCGACTTGAATTTTTTGAACAGTACCAATGAGAATTTCACTTTTGAAATCACAAACCAAACGGAAGATTATCAAGCTGAATGGAACAGAAATTACACACCTTTTTTAGTTCAAGATATTGGTTTTGAAGAATTCCCCCCGCTGTATTCAAATTACAGTCAAGTCAATTTTTTTGTGCCTTTCGAAACTATTTTGAATAAAACTATTAATGGTATTTCAACTGGCAGTCCGCTGTTGGCGACTTTTGAAAAAGACAATAGAAGGCAAGCGGTGTTACTTGGTGAAAACATTTGGCAGTGGCGGGCACAAAGTTTTTTGAGCCATCAATCATTTAACCTATTTGACAATTTTTTAGGAAAGCTCGTTCAGTATTTGTCCACGGACAAACCTAAAAACAGATTGAATATAGATTATGAATCGGTTTATATGGGGAGCGGCAATGTAGTTGTCAAAGCTGAGTTTTTCGATAAAAACTATATTTTTGATGCTAGGAAATCGCTCGAAATTACCGTTACAAACAATTCCACAAATGAAAACAAAACAGTACCGTTCGTTTTAAAAAACAACAATTACCAAGTGGATTTGAGCGGGTTGCCTCCTTCCGGATATAGTTTTACCGTACGTGTTCAAGGAGAAAATCTATCGAAATCTGGAAGTTTTCAAATTTCAGAATATAATGTGGAGCAGCAATTTTTAAACGCTGATGTCAATAAACTGAAACAATTGGCCGAAAATAGCTCAGGGGCAAGTTATTTTATTGAGAATTCAAATCAAGTTTTTGATGATTTATTGAGCGATAAACGTTTTGTTCCAATACAAAAAAGCGTAAAAAAAACCATACCTTTGGTAGATTGGAAATATCTTTTGGCCATTTTGGCGTTAAGCCTAGGTTTGGAGTGGTTTTTAAGAAAATATAACGGATTAATATAAAAAATTTAATGGGTAACGAAAACAAAACAGCTTTGGTTACAGGGTCGGCATCTGGTGTTGGTGCTGCATCGTGTATTGAATTTGCTAAAAGAGGGTGGAATGTAGTTGTTAATTATTCGAAGAGCAAAGACAGTGCTCTAGAGGTTGTTAAAACATGTAAATCACTAGGAGTGGAGGTGTTGCTATGCAAGGCGAATGTGGCAAATGAAGCTGACTGTAAACGAATGGTTGAAGAAACCGTTCAAGCTTTTGGGAGAATTGATGCTTTGGTAAATAACGCTGGAGCCACAAGGTTTTGCGATTATAACGATCTGGAAGGATTAAGTAAAAAGGATTTTCAGGATCTTTATGAGGTTAATGTTGTTGGAGCGTATCAAATGGTAAAATTTACTTCTGCTCACTTAAAAAAGAGCCAGGGCGCTATTGTTAATATATCATCCATTAGCGCCATATCTGGTGTGGGGAGTTCAATAGCTTATGCAGCTTCTAAAGGAGCGCTTTCAACAATGACCTTATCATTGGCGCATGCGCTATCACCAGAAGTCAGGGTTAATGGTGTTTGTCCCGGGTTTATTCAAACAAGATGGACTAAGGGCTTTTTGGGAGAACGATATGATGCCGTAAAGGAAAATATTGAAAAAGCTTCTTTAATAAACAAAACCTCTTTGCCCGAAGATATTGCAAAGGGGGTTATTTATTTGGCGATCGATGCCCAAACCACATCCGGGCAACTTTTAACCATTGATGGTGGGCAATTAGTAAACCAGGGGAAGCTCTAAGAGTACATTACAAAAAACAGCTAACTAATTTAATATAAAGATAACATGGAAAAATTACCTAAAATAGCACTGCCTTTTGTAGTCGGTGCCATTGTTTTAATAATCATTTTAACCAAATCAGCCGTAACCATAGGTTCGGGTGAAGCTGGCGTACTGTATAAAACTTTTGGAGGAGGTGTGGTTACCGACGAGCCGCCATTGGGAGAAGGGTTTCATATTGTAGCGCCCTGGAACAAAGTTTATGTTTATGAAGTACGTCAACAAGAGCGTATGGAAAAAATGAATGTATTGTCATCCAATGGGTTGGATATCAAACTGGAGGCTTCCGTTTGGTTTCAGCCTTCATATAACGATTTGGGCAAACTGCACCAAGAAAAGAGTGAGCAGTATATAGACCGTGTGTTATTGCCGGCCATTCGTTCGGCGGCACGTAGTGTGGTGGGGCGCTATACGCCAGAGCAATTGTATTCTAGTAAGCGTGATGCCATTCAACAAGAAATTTTTGAGGAAACCCAAAAAATTGTGGACGACCAATACATTCAATTGAACGAAGTTTTGGTTCGTGACGTAACGCTGCCACCAACCATTAAAGATGCCATTGAACGTAAATTAAAGCAGGAGCAAGAATCGTTAGAGTACGAATTTAGATTGGTAACTGCTGAAAAAGAAGCCGAAAAAGTGCGTATCGAGGCCCAAGGTAAAGCAGATGCCAACCGTATTTTAAGTGCATCGCTAACCGATAAAATTTTACAAGACAAAGGTATTGATGCCACCATAAAATTGTCGGAATCCTCGAATAGCAAAGTGATTGTTATCGGTTCGGGAGATAGTGGCATGCCTATCATTTTAGGAAATCAATAAACAATTCAATGTTTAGGTTTTTCTTTTAAGAATAATTTAAATTTTTATTGCTAAATATCAATATTGAAAAAATGTTTTAAGAATCCTCTTTAATATTTGGTGTTTTTAGTATAAATTTTTGATATTTGCATCACAACAAAATAAAGCACATGACTTTTATTCATACACATCATCATTTTCAAATTGGCTCTCAAGCGAAGTGAAGATGTATTGAATAAATTCAACATATTTTAAACCCGTTTGAGACAATCGAACGGGTTTTTTCATTCCCGTGAAAACGGGAATCTATCCCGTAAACGGATAACCTTTTAAATTAAAGAAATGAACAAATTAAGAGTTGCAGTACAAAAATCGGGTAGGTTAAACGAAGACTCGATGCAAATTTTAAAAGACATCGGTATTTATATCGATAACGGAATTGATCAATTAAAAGCTTCGGCAAAAGGGTTTCCAGTCGAAGTGTTTTACTTACGAAATGGCGATATTCCGCAGTATTTAAAGGATGGTGTGGTTGATGCCGCGATTATAGGCGAAAACGTTTTGGTAGAAAAAGGAGAAGGTATTAATGTGGTTGAAAAGCTTGGCTTTTCTAGTTGCCGCGTTTGTATAGCCGTACCAAAGGGCGATAACTATAATGGCATCAAAGATTTGGAAGGTAAGCGTATCGCAACATCGTACCCAAATACCGTACAATCGTTTTTAGATAAAAACAATGTCAATGCCAATTTGCACATTATTAATGGTTCGGTTGAAATTGCACCAAATATAGGTTTGGCAGATGCTATTGTCGATATTGTATCGAGCGGCAGTACCTTGTTTAAAAACAACTTGAAAGAGGTAGAGACCATTTTGAAATCGGAAGCTGTTTTGGCGGTTTCACCTGTGTTGAGCGCTGAAAAACAAGCTATTTTAGATAAAATTCGGTTTAGGATCCAGTCGGTTTTAAAAGGAAGAAGTTCCAAGTATGTTTTGCTTAATGCTCCGAATGATAAGGTTCAGGATATTATTGATATTTTACCGGGAATGAAAAGCCCAACCGTATTGCCTTTGGCCGAAGAGGGGTGGAGCTCAATCCATTCGGTAATCAACAAAAACGAATTTTGGGAAGTTATTGACGATTTAAAAGCTAAAGGCGCTCAAGGCATTTTGGTTTGCCCAATTGAAAAAATGGTGCTGTAATTAGTTTTTCATTCTGAATTGTCACACTGAGCGCAGTCGAAGTGTCTTTTTAGAATCTCATTTTTAGCTTTATAACTTTAAAAGATTTTTACCTTCGTGGAAATGAAAAAGAGAGGTTTCAATGCAAATAATAGACAATCCAAATAAAAATACTTGGGCCGATATTTTAAAACGGCCTACGCAAACCGTTGGCGATATTGAAGGTATCGTTAATGAGGTGTTTTCCGAAGTGCGTCAAAATGGTGATAAAGCTATAAAAACGTACACAGAAAAATTTGATGGCATCGCTTTAGATAACAACGTGGTTTCGGAAGCTGAAATACAGGAAGCGATTGCCCAAGTACCTGAAAACCTTAAAAAAGCCATAAACCAGGCGAAACAAAACATTGAGGCTTTTCACCGTGCCCAAAAAACCGAAAAGGTTGAAGTTGAAACCACCAACGGCGTGCTCTGTTGGCAGGAGAAACGTCCCATTCAAAAAGTGGGCTTGTACATTCCTGGCGGAACAGCTCCTTTGTTCTCAACCGTTTTAATGCTGGCCGTACCTGCACAAATAGCCGGCTGTAAAGAGATTGTTCTGTGCTCACCACCCAATAAAAAGGGAGCGTTGGCGCCAGAAATTTTGTTTGCCGCACATCTTTGTGGGGTTACAAAAATTATAAAAGTAGGCGGAATTCAAGCTATTTCCGGGCTCACTTTAGGTACAGAAACCATTCCGCAAGTTTATAAAATATTTGGTCCAGGTAACCAGTTTGTTACCGTTGCCAAACAATTGGCGACTAAGTTTGGTGTGGCTATCGATATGCCTGCTGGGCCTAGCGAGCTATTGGTTGTGGCCGACGATTCTGCAAACGCCGCTTATATCGCTTCTGATCTGTTGAGTCAAGCTGAGCACGGTACAGATAGTCAGGTGATTCTGGTATCGACATCGAACGAGTTGATTGAAAACGTTTCCAAAGAAGTTGAAGAGCAACTGAATGTGCTTCCGCGTAAAGCTATTGCTGAAAAGGCAATAGCTAATTCAAAATTGATTTATGTTGAAAATGATGAAACGGCACTTGAAATGATTGACGAATATGGTCCTGAACATTTTATTGTTTGCAGTAAAAACGAGGAACTATATGTTAACGGCATTAGTAATGCAGGTTCGGTATTTATTGGCAATTACACACCCGAAAGTGCCGGTGATTACGCTTCGGGCACCAACCATACTTTACCCACAAACGGGTTTAGCAAAGCGTATTCGGGGGTGAATCTAGATAGTTTTCAAAAGAGTATGACCTTCCAAAAAATATCAAAGGAAGGTATTTTTAATATCGGAGAAACCATTGAACTCATGGCAGAGGCCGAAGGTTTACAGGCGCATAGAAATGCCGTGAGTATTCGATTAAAAGATTTAAAGTAAAACGTTTTACTATGTCAGGCTGAGCGCAGTCGAAGCCTATAAATATTGGCACTAAAATTTTAAGATGCTGAAATAGCCGGATAATTATCGGGACGGCACTAGAGAAATGAATAAATTCAATTTACAAAATATAATTCGCGAGAATGTAAAAGCCATGAAGGCTTACAGTTCCGCACGTGACGAATACGTTTCAGACGGCTCTAAAATGATTTTTTTAGATGCTAATGAAAACCCGTTTGAAACAGGGGTTAATCGTTATCCCGATCCGCTTCAACGTGGATTGAAAGCGGTTTTGGCAGCGCAAAAAAACGTTTCCGAAGATCAAATCTTACTCGGAAATGGCAGCGATGAAGTTTTAGATTTATTGTTCAGGGGATTTTGCGACCCAAAAACAGATAACATCATTACTTTGCCGCCAACTTATGGCATGTACACGGTGCTTGCAAATCTTAATGAAATTGAAGAACGTAAGGTAGAATTGAATTTAGATTTTCAGCCTGATGTTGATGCCATTTTAAAGGTGGTTGATGAGCATTCAAAGTTGTTGTTTATTTGTTCGCCAAATAACCCAACAGGTAATACCATAGCTTCAGAAAAAATAAAAACCTTACTTGAAAAGTTTAATGGTTTGGTGGTCATTGATGAGGCGTATATCGATTTTTCGAATCAAGAAAGTTGGATTTCAGAATTATCAAATTACACCAACTTAATTGTTACCCAAACCCTTTCTAAAGCTTATGGTTTAGCAGGGATACGTTTGGGACTTTGCTATGCTTCCGCAGAAATTATTTCCGTTTTAAATAAAATTAAACCGCCATACAACGTTAACGAATTAACCCAAAAAAGGGCTTTGGAGCGTATTTCAGATTTAGACGCCGTAAGTTCTGAGGTGAATTCAGTATTAAACGAAAGAGCAAAACTAATTGAAGCGCTTAAAACCATTTGTTTTGTCGAAACTATTTTCCCAACCGAAGCCAATTTTGTGTTAGCGCGGGTAGATGATGCGACAAAACGATACAATGAGTTGCTGGAAAAAGGTATTGTAATTAGAAACAGAACCACCCAACCACTTTGCGAAAATACACTGCGTTTTACCGTGGGAACGGCAAGTGAGAATGAGGAATTGATAAAAGCGCTTTTATCAATTTCGAAACCCTGAACTTGTTTCAGGAACTTTTAAAGTAAGAATGACAAAACATTATTGCTATATATTGTCAAATAAAAATAGAACCGTTTTGTATATAGGTTATACAGATAATTTGAAACGACGATTAAGTCAGCATGCCAAAGGAAATGGAGCAGTATTTACAAAAAAGTATAGCGTAATAGAATTGATTTATTTTGAAACTTTTAATTCCATAAAGGAAGCTAAAAATAGGGAAAAGCAATTAAAGAATTGGCATAAAGAATGGAAGTGGAATCTTGTAAAAGAAACCAATCCGAACTTAGAAACAGTAATTATAAACTAAAAGACCCTGAAATAAATTCAGGGTTGCTTAACAAGTTAAGCATGAAAAAAGTACTATTTATAGACCGAGACGGCACATTGGTTTTAGAGCCACCAGTAGATTACCAATTGGATAGTTTGGAAAAGCTGGAATTTTATCCTAAGGTGTTTCAATATATGGCAAAGATTGCTGCTGAATTGGATTTTGAACTTGTTATGGTGACCAATCAAGACGGGCTGGGAACCGATTCGTTTCGGGAAGACACCTTTTGGCCGGCACAAAATAAAATCATCAATGCGTTTAAGAAGGAAGGCGTTGAGTTTTCTGAAATCTTCATTGACAAAACGTTTCCGCATGAAAATGCGCCGACAAGGAAACCCAGAACCGGATTGCTGACTAAATATTTTTCAGAGGAATACGATTTAAAAAATTCGTTTGTTTTGGGCGACCGAATTACCGACATGGAGTTGGCCAAAAACTTGGGCGCTAAAGGAATCTATCTATCTGAAGATCCAGAATTGGGTGCCGATGAAATAGAAACAGATAAGCAAGACATTCTAAATTGTATCGCTTTGACCAGCACGGATTGGCAAGAAATTTACGAGTTTTTAAAACTTAACGATAGAGTTGCAGAAATTACCCGTAATACCAACGAAACCCAAATTTATATCAAATTGAATTTAGATGGTTCGGGAAAGAATGATATCGATACCGGATTATCATTCTTCGACCACATGCTTGATCAAATTGGTAGACATGGCGCAATGGACTTGACTATTAAAGTGAATGGGGACTTAGAGGTAGACGAACACCACACTATTGAAGATACCATGATTGCTTTGGGCGAATTGTTCAACAAAGCTTTAGGAAATAAATTAGGAATTGAACGTTACGGATTCTGTTTGCCAATGGACGATTGCTTGGCGCAAGTGGCGGTAGATTTTGGAGGAAGAAATTGGTTGGAATGGGATGCCGAATTTAAGCGCGAAAAAATTGGTGATATGCCCACAGAAATGTTTTTCCATTTGTTTAAATCGTTTACCGATGGTGCCAAGTGTAATTTAAATATAAAAGCAGAGGGCGTAAATGAGCACCATAAAATTGAAGGCATTTTTAAAGCTTTTGCCAAAGCCATGAAAATGGCGGTAAAACGCGATGCTAACAAAATGTTTTTGCCATCAACAAAAGGGATGCTGTAATATTTATTTGCTTTTGTACAGTCAACAAACAGCAACAAACAACTAGCAACCAACAACAAATAGAAATGAAATTAGTAATTATTGATTACGGAGCGGGAAACATCAAAAGTATTCAATTCGCTTTTAGACGATTGGGGGTTGATGCGATATTATCCAACAACCCTGAAGAAATAAAATCGGCCGATAAAGTCATTTTTCCAGGTGTGGGCGAGGCCAGTTCGGCTATGAAAATGCTAAAGGAAAGTGGGTTAGATTCACTTATTCCTACCTTAAAACAGCCTGTTTTGGGTATTTGTTTGGGCATGCAATTGTTGTGTAAACATACCGAAGAGGGCAACACTGTTGGGTTGGGTATTTTTCAAACGAACGTGAAACGTTTTTCAAACAACGTAAAAGTGCCTCAAATGGGATGGAACGTGATTAAAGAATTAAAAACCGATTTATTTAAAGGTATCAACGAAAATGAATATATGTATTTGGTGCACAGTTACTACGCAGAGCACTGCGATGAGTCTATCGCCAAAACCGATTATGGTATCAATTATGCGTCGGCATTACAACACAATAATTTTTATGGCGTACAATTCCACCCAGAAAAAAGTGGTAACGAGGGCGCTAAAATATTAAAGAACTTTTTAAAGTTAGATGTTAAAGGTTAAATATTAAAAGTGTAATGAAAAATCAATTAATTGAAAGAACCAAAAGGTTTGCTTTAGATTGTTGGACGTTTTGTTTCAAAGTTCCAAAATCGAGAGAGTATAATGCTTTTGTCAATCAATTAATTAGGAGTTCGAGTTCGGTTGGTGCCAATTATCGTGCATCGCAAAGAGCAAAGTCAACGGCAGATTTTATCAATAAGCTAAAAATCGTAGAAGAAGAAGCTGACGAAAGCGTTTATTGGTTAGAAATTTTTGAAGAGATTTTACCAGAACATAAAACTGAAATTTTAAAACTGATAGGTGAAGGTAAAGAACTTCTAGCCATTACCGTTGCTTCAATAAATACGGCAAAGAAAAATCAAAAGAATTAGGAGGTGACTTCTAACTTTTAATATCAAATATTTAATATTAACAATGAGAATCATACCAGCCATCGATATAATTGACGGGAAATGTGTCCGACTTACAAAAGGTGATTACGACACCAAAAAAGTATATAACGAAAATCCGTTGGAAGTCGCCAAAATGTTCGAAGGGGCGGGCATTCAATATTTACATTTAGTGGATTTGGATGGCGCTAAGGCGCAACATATTGTCAATTACAAAGTGTTAGAACAAATTGCCACAAAAACCAAATTGAAAATTGATTTTGGTGGAGGTTTAAAATCGAACGAAGATTTACATATCGCTTTCAATTCTGGTGCTCGGCAGATTACCGGAGGAAGTATTGCTGTTAAGGACGCCAAAACTTTTGAAGGTTGGATAAACAAATATGGCAGCGAGAAAATTATACTCGGAGCCGATTGCAATAATGGGAAAATAGCCATTAGCGGCTGGCAGGAAGAAAGTTCGTTGGAGTTGATTCCGTTTATAAAAGGTTATCAGAAAAAAGGTGTTCAATACGTTATTTGCACCGATATCGCTAAAGACGGTATGCTTCAGGGGCCATCGGTTGATTTGTACAGACAAATCATTTCAGAATGCAGTAACTCGAGCAAACAATCTATAAAATTAATTGCTTCCGGAGGAATTTCACATATTGATGAATTGCCTGTTTTAAAGGAATTGGGTTGCGAAGGTGTGATTATCGGTAAAGCGATTTACGAAAATAAAATCAGTTTACAACAATTAGAAAAATTTGTTTAAATGACTTGTTTTTCTATTTCCACGAAGGTGGAAATCCAATGAAAAAAATGATGAGATTTTCCAGCGTAGCGGAAATTATAAAAAGAATTTTGAATGCTTACAAAACGAATTATTCCCTGTTTGGATATTAAAAACGGACGAACCGTTAAAGGAGTGAACTTTGTGGATTTACGCGATGCCGGCGACCCAGTAGAGTTGGCTAAGCAGTATGCTGAAGTGGGTGCCGACGAATTGGTGTTTTTAGACATTTCTGCGACTATTGAGGGGCGTGCCACGACTTTAGATATGGTTTTACGTGTTGCAGAGCAAGTAAATATTCCTTTTACTGTTGGTGGCGGTATATCAAGCGTGGAGCACGTTGACGATTTGTTACAGTGCGGTGCTGATAAGGTGTCCGTCAACTCTTCGGTAGTAAAACGTCCGGAATTGGTTAATGAACTAGCTGATAAATTTGGGAGCCAATGCGTAGTGGTGGCTATTGATGCTAAACAAATTGATGGCAACTGGAAGGTACATTTGGCAGGAGGAACCATTCCCACCGAAATCGATTTGTTCGAATGGGCAAAAGAAGTTGAAGAACGTGGCGCTGGTGAAATTTTATTTACTAGTATGGATCATGATGGTACAAAAAACGGATTTGCCAATAAGGCCTTGGCTAAATTGTCCACCGAATTAAATATTCCTATTATTGCATCAGGTGGTGCAGGAAATGTACAGCATTTTGCCGATACATTTATTGAAGGAAAAGCTGATGCCGCTTTGGCCGCCAGTGTTTTTCATTTTGGTGAAATTCCCATCCCAGAATTAAAAAAAGAGTTGAAAAAACATAATATTGAAGTGCGTTTATAACTTCACTTCATAGAGAAACGTCGAACTAATCTCTTAAAAAGAACGGCAAAAGATAATTATGACTATAAAATACGATGCTCACGGTTTAGTACCTGCTATTATTCAGGATGCTTCAACAAAAAACGTTTTGATGTTGGGCTACATGAATGAGGAGGCTTATCAAAAAACATTGGAAACCCAAAAGGTGACTTTTTACAGCAGAAGTAAAAAACGTCTTTGGACCAAAGGTGAAGAAAGCGGAAACTTTTTAAATCTTGTAGATATAAAAAACGACTGCGATAACGATACCCTTCTGGTTCAAGTAAATCCAGCTGGGCCTACTTGCCATAAAGGTACCGGTAATTGTTGGGGAGAAGACAATAAACCTTCCTACGGGTTCTTTTCAACTTTAGAGGATGTGATTGCAGAACGCGTAGCCAATAAAGATACCAACAAATCTTATGTGGCAAGTTTGTTTTCAAAAGGCATCAATAAAGTGGCTCAAAAAGTAGGCGAGGAAGCTGTGGAAACGGTGATTGAAGCCATGGATAATAATGACGAGTTGTTTCTTTACGAATCGGCCGATTTATTATTTCACTATTTAATGTTGCTTCAGGCCAAAGGGTTTACCTTAAAGGATATTGAAAACGAACTAAAAGGAAGGCACAAGTAAAACCGTTGTTCCGTTTTGAATAAAAAGTTCTTCTACTTAATCAAGATCCAGTATCTGGGCTATCGTTTTCATGGGTGGCAAAAACAGCCCGATGTAAAAACATTGCATCTTATGGTAGATCGTACCATGAATTATGTTCTTGAAGGCAAACCTTTTAAAACACTAACTTCAGGCAGGACTGATGCTATGGTTTCGGCAGAGCAGGCGGCCTTCGAATTGTTTTTGCAAGAACCGATAGAAGACCAAGAATACTTCCTGAAATGGTTTAATTACAATCTACCGCAAGATATTCGGGCCTTGAGTATTGAAGAGGTCGATAAGAAATTCAATATCATCAACCACTCTAAAGTAAAGGAATACCTGTATTTGTTTACTCATGGTGAAAAATGTCACCCGTTTTGTGCGCCAATAATGGCTACCATTTTAGATGAATTGGATGTCGATATAATGAAACAGGGAGCCAAGTTATTTGAAGGTGAACATTATCTTAAATCTTATTGCTACAAGCCTTCGGAAACCGGTGTTTATAACCGAACAATATTAACCTGCGAAATTCTAGAAAACACCTTGTACACCGCTAACTATTTTCCTGAAAAATCGTATTTACTTCGCGTTAGGGGAAAAGGGTTTATGCGAAACCAAATTCGGTTAATGATGGGTACGCTTATCGATTTGGGCAAGGGCAAATTAACCTTATATGATATCAAGACAAGTTTACTGCCAGGTAGCACTGTAAAAATGAATTATATCGCCCCCGCTTCGGGGTTGATTTTGAATAAAATCGATTTCGAATAAAGCATTTTTTCTGCTTAAAAACTTTAACAATTCCATTTTTCGTTAACATAAAATTAAGTTAATGCGGTTTTTCATTGGTTAAATCCTGTTAAACCGCTTGACTTAGCGTTTTCATTTTTCATAGTTTGGTAAGAGTTAAATCTAAGATAAGAGTTAAATCTAAAAAGAAAAACGATTATGAATTATTTGAATATGAAAGATGAGGATGTTTTAAAAGTGGTTATGGAACTGAATATTCTATTGGCCGATTACCATGTTTATTATCAAAAATTAAGAAGCAACCATTGGAACATCCTAGGGAAAAACTTTTTCGATTTGCATGTTAAGTTTGAAGAATTGTACAACGATGCCAAAGTGAAAATCGATGAAATTGCCGAACGAATTTTAACCTTGCGATATCACCCGATGAGCAAACTGGAGGATTACTTGAAGGCATCGTCAATTAAAGAAGAAGACACCCTAAAATCGGACACAGAAATGATTTCAGAAACTTTAAAAGACCATAAAAAACTACTTGCTCAAATGTCCAAAGTAGTCGAGGTGGCCAACAAAGCTTCAGATGAAGGTACAGTAGATTTGATTGGTGCTTACATCCGGGAGCTGGAAAAATACAGCTGGATGCTTGATGCCTGGAACAAAGACACCTCTGCCAATTTAAAGAAAAAAGTGGTCGAAATGTCGTAATCAAAAAACAGGTAAATACATACGCCATATTAAATGCGTTCGAAGTTATTTCAAATAGGGTAACCTAAAACTCTAAATACGCGTATATTAATCAAGTAACTTTTAAATCCAATAATTATGAAAAATACAGTAATAAGTTTAGCATTTTTATTTGCATTGTCAACTGTTTTTATGGGTTGTAGAGACGAAAAGAAAACAGCAGATGAAAAAATTGAAAATGCCATTGAGGAAGTGCAGACCGAAGTTGAAGAAAATGCAGAAGAGGTTTCAGATGATGTTGAAGACGCCCTAGAGGATGTCGAGGACGAAATTGAAGAGGCCAAAGAAGAGTCTGAAAAGTAAAATTTCAGAACATAAAATTTAATGTTTAATTCTAAAAAAAAAATAACAATGAAATATTTAGCATATATAATGGCCATGTTCGTTTTTACCACGACGTGGGCCCAGGAAACCCCAAAAGAAGTAAAACAGGAAACCCAAGTTAAAACCGTAAAATATGATGACGGAGAGGCAACTACTGAGAAGAAGGTAAAAGTTGTAACACGCGAAACAGCCGATGTGAAACTTGATAAAAAAGATAAAGAGAAAGTCAATCAACAACGTGTGAAATCAACTAAAAAGGTTGAAAAAATGCTTATGGTAGATGATGATAATGATGCAGAATTTGATTTACTGACCAAAACCACACATTTTGTAAATGACAATGGTCAATACAAATTCACACCAACAAATCGTGGTTTCGATATAGCTTTTGATAATGATAACAATCAGTTTGTAGAAATAGGAAGCGCATGGACAACCCAATCTGGAGGCAACTACATTATAAGTGGTGAAGTGCAAAATGGTATAGGGTATTTCAATAAAAACGGTGATTTTGTAATTGAATATTACGATGAAACGTCCAACCAAATAAAAACAAAAATTTATACGAAGGGTAGCCTTTAATCAAGTAAACACAATATAAAAAAGAAAAGTCTCGACTAGGTCGGGACTTTTCGTATTTTAGTACAATTAAAAATATTGTTATGAGTGTTGTAATTTCAAAGTCGGTTTTCACCTTTTTAAATAAATTAGAAAAAAACAACAATCGGGAGTGGTTCAATGAAAATAAGGCTGAATTCAAATCGATTGAAAAAGAGGTAAAGGCCTTTTACAATGCCATTTTTGAAAACCTGAACAAACATGACGACATCGATAAACTCAAAATATTTAGAATTTACAGAGATGTTCGTTTTTCAAAAAACAAGTTACCTTATAAAACACATTTCGGAGGTTCGTTCCACCGGACAAAACCAAAATTGCGAGGTGGTTACTATCTGCATATCCAACCCAATAACGAGAGTTTTTTGGCCACTGGGTTTTGGGAGCCTGCTAAAGAGGATTTGCTTCGTATCCGGAAGGAATTTGAAATGGACGATGCCGAAATCCGCGATATTTTAGCGAATAAAAAATTCAACAGCGTTTGGGGCAATAGCTTTGTGGGCGACGAGGTTAAAACCGCACCCAAAGGTTTCAGTAAAGAACATCCCGCTATCGATTTAATCAAGAAAAAACAATACATCTTTACCAAAAAATACACCGATAAGGAAGTTATGGATTCCGGGTTTTTAAACGAAGTGGACACTTCGTTTAAAGCCGTGCGTCCTTTTTTTGATTACATGAGCGATATACTCACTACCGATTTAAACGGTGTGTCTACTATATAATATTGGTAATGACATATTTCGTTTGGTTAAACTCAAAGCTGTCCTTTTTAGATTTGTTTTTCAGCAATTGACCAATGGGCGAACTTAAAGAAATGGCGTAATAAACCTCGTTACCCAATTCAATTTTTCCAATACTTGTAGAGAGGAAAAAATTCATTTGTTTGGTTTTAACAATACTGCCTAGTGCCGCGTAGGTTGTACTTACGTTGAGCTTAATTTGTTTTAAAAATGCTTTAGCTTGTTGTGCATCGTTTAAATAACCCATGTTTTTTTCGAGGTCGTTTAACAGCTTGCCATTGCCAGAGTCGTCGTCTTCAGAATCGCCTTTGTCGTTACTTTCAATAGATTCTTTTATTAAATTAATCTCTTCTTTGTAATCGTTAATGCGTTTGTCTATCCGCTCGTTACAAATTTGCAGAAGCTGATGTTTTGTGGTCATTTAAATGCTAAACGGCTTTTAAATATTCCGGCTTTTCAAACAATTGGATTTGGCTTAAAAGCCGTTCCTTGACGATGTTCATCATACGTTTGTTCAGGGCCGATGAGTTTTCAATGTAAACCAAATATTCTTCAACGGTAAATTGCCCAATGACCATTCCTTTCAATGAGTTTCTAAACTTCATGTCTTTTTGGATGGCATTTTCAATGTAGAGTTGTCGCTTTTCCAAAGACAAATCATAAAAAACCGATTTGTGCTTAGCGACGTAATTTCTGAAAACTTCAATGAATAAATCGTTCTGGAATTTAATGACAGGGCGTAAAACGAGATTCTGAAAGCGCTCGTCGCTGCTCATATTGTCGTTAATGGTGTTGCTTAAAATTTCTGGACGAATACTTTTAATTTGGGATTGTCGAGTGTTCATTTTAGAAGTTTTGATTAAAGTTAAATATTATAAAAGCCTATTTGGGCATCGTATTTTATTATTATCAACCAGTTTATTAACAATTCTATTTTTCTACTTTTACTCAACCTTACAAAACCTATTGATAACATGAAGTTTGGAAGCGTTGAACATCCAGAACAAATCGATTTTACTTTACCGAAGGACCACAAGGAAACCAAGAGGGTTTTAAATAAAGTGAAGGATGATAATGTGCCTGAAATTTATGTAGGTTGCGCTAAGTGGAACCGTGCCGACTTAAAAGGATTTTATCCGCGCGGAACTAAGGATGAGTTGGGGTATTACTCGTCGCAATTCAATGCTATTGAGCTCAATGCCACGTTTTACAGGATTTTCCCTGCGGAACAATTTTCCACTTGGTACGACAAAACACCAGAGGGTTTTAAATTTTTCCCTAAGCTGAATCAGGAAATTAGCCATTGGAAACGATTGAACGATACCAAGGAGGTGGTTGAAAATTACCTTTACAATGCCTCCAACCTAAAGGAGAAACTGGGTACCGTTTTTTTGCAAATGCACAATAATTTTGCGCCAAAGGATTTTAATAGGGTGGTGAACTTTGTAGAAAATTGGCCAGAAGAAATGTCATTGGCTATTGAATTTAGGCACACCGATTGGTACAACGACGATAAGGTTGCAGAGGATTTATATCAGCTTTTGGAAAGCCATAATATTTCAAATGTGATTGTCGATACTGCAGGCCGTCGCGATTTAATGCACATGCGGCTTACCAATCCAACGGCTTTTGTGCGCTACGTAGGAGCGAATCATCCCACAGACTACAGTAGGCTGGATGATTGGGTAGAGCGGTTAAAAACTTGGAAAGCACAAGGCATTAAGGAAATTGATTTTTTCATCCATCAAAATATTGAAAAGGAATCGCCTTTGCTTTCGGCATATTTTATAAAAAGGTTGAATGACGAATTGGGATATCAGTTAAAAGTCCCAAACGAAAAAGAGCAACAAGAATTATTTTAAATACAGTATAATAAACACATGAGATTTCATACCAGAAAATGGGTTAAACCCGAAGATTTAAACGCCAATGGTACTTTATTTGGCGGCCGATTATTGGAGTGGATAGACGAAGAAGCCGCTTTGTACACCATCATCCAGTTGGAAAACCAAAAAGTGGTGACCAAATTTATGAGTGAAATTGACTTTAAAGCCTCCGCAAAACAAGGCGATATTGTTGAAATTGGGATTGAAGTAGTGAAATTCGGAAAAGCCTCTTTGGTGTTGAGCTCTGAAGTAAGAAACAAAATGACCCACGAAACGATTATTACCATATCAAATATCGTGATGGTGAATTTGGGGGAAGACGGTAAGGCCAAACCACACGGAAAAACCAAAGTGGAATACGTATCTGACCGACTGAACTAAGCGCTTTAAAATTTATAACCATATAGCAGTTCCGTTAAAAAATTATTGATTATTTCTAAATCCATTAATAATTATTTAAAAACAATTGATATTGGGGGTTAATTTCAGCAAGATGTTTAAAAAACAAACAGTTTTTCGTAAATTTGCAGGCATTTTAGCGTTTTCATCAAAGCCCAAAAGTATATTCTTTTAAGACATAAAAATTAAATAAAACATAATATGAGTAAGACGTTGTTCGACAAAGTGTGGGATTCACATGTTGTTAGAAAAATAGAGGATGGTCCGGATGTATTTTTTATCGACCGCCATTTTATCCATGAAGTTACTAGTCCTGTGGCTTTTGTAGGTTTAAAAAGCAGAGGGATTGGAGTGATGTATCCCGAAAAAACTTTTGCTACTGCAGACCACAACACACCAACTTGGAACCAGCATTTACCAGTTGCCGATCCACTTTCGGCCAATCAGCTTGAGGCTTTGGCTAACAATGCAGCTGAGTATGGTATTTCGCATTGGGGGTTAGGGCATAGAAACAATGGTATTGTTCATATTGTAGGACCTGAAAATGGTATTACTTTACCAGGATCAACTATTGTTTGTGGTGATTCGCATACTTCAACACACGGTGCTTTTGGTGCTATTGCATTTGGTATCGGTACATCGGAAGTAGAAATGGTGTTGTCAACCCAATGCATCATGCAGCCTAAACCTAAAAAGATGCGTATTAACGTAAACGGAAAGTTAGGTTTTGGTGTTACTCCAAAAGATGTGGCGCTTTACATTATTGCACAACAAACCACATCTGGTGCAACAGGTTATTTTGTTGAATATGCTGGAGATGTGTTTGAAGATATGTCTATGGAAGGCCGTATGACGGTTTGTAACCTTTCTATTGAAATGGGTGCCCGTGGCGGAATGATTGCTCCAGACGAGAAAACGTTTGAGTATATTAAAGGTAGAAAGCACACACCAAAAGGTGCCGATTGGGATAAAGCTATGGAATATTGGCAAACCCTTTACACTGAAGAAGGTGCTGAATTCGACGCAGAGTTCAACTATGACGCTGCCGATATTGAGCCTATGATTACCTACGGAACCAATCCAGGTATGGGCTTAGGTGTTACTAATTCAATCCCAAAGGCCGAAGAGGTTGAAGGTAATGTAAATACCTATAAAAAATCTTTAGGTTACATGAAATTTAATGAAGGCGATAGCATGATAGGGAAACCTGTTGATTACGTCTTCTTAGGATCATGTACCAACGGACGAATTGAAGACTTTAGAGCGTTTTGTTCTATTGTAGAAGGACGTAAAAAAGCCGACAATATTACGGCTTGGTTGGTGCCTGGATCTCACAAAGTAGTCGATCAAATAAAAGCAGAAGGTTTAGATAAAATATTGGAAGCCGCTGGTTTTGTATTAAGAGAGCCAGGGTGTTCGGCTTGTTTAGCTATGAACGACGATAAGGTGCCAGCAGGAAAACTAGCAGTATCAACATCAAACCGTAATTTTGAAGGGCGTCAAGGACCAGGTTCCAGAACACTATTGGCATCTCCACTTGTAGCTGCGGCTACGGCTGTTGAAGGTGTGGTAACAGACCCAAGAACGTTATTAGAATTAGTTTAAAATTAAAAAGAATTACTGCCAAAAATTAATTGGCAGACTGAATACTAAACATTATGGCTTACGATAAATTTGAAGTATTAACCAGTACAGCGTATCCTTTACCGATAGAAAACGTAGATACCGATCAAATTATTCCAGCGCGTTTCCTTAAAGCAACAGAGCGTAAAGGATTTGGAGATAACTTTTTCCGCGATTGGAGATACGATTCAGAAGGGAATCCCATTGCAGATTTTCCTTTAAACGATTCAAAATACGAAGGTTCAAAAATATTAGTTGGAGGCAAGAACTTTGGTTCAGGTTCTTCAAGAGAGCACGCCGCATGGTCGGTTTACGACTTTGGTTTGCGTTGTGTAATTTCATCGGCATTTGCAGATATCTTTAAAAACAACTGTTTAAATATTGGTGTATTGCCAGTTCAGGTTTCAGCAGAATTTGCTCAAAAGTTGTTTGATGCTATTGAGGCCGATCCTAAAACCGAAATTAAAGTAGACCTGCCAAACCAAACCGTAACTTTACTGGCTACTGGCGAATCAGAATCATTCGATATCAATGGTTACAAAAAAGGAAATATGTTAAATGGTTTCGATGATATCGACTATTTGCAAAACATGAAAGAAGACATTGCTTCTTTTGGCGAAACCAGACCTTTTTAAACTAAACCATTAATAAAGCCTATTCATTTTCAATGAAGAAAATTGAGATTATGGACACGACACTGCGCGATGGTGAGCAAACCTCGGGCGTGTCGTTTTCTGCTTCAGAAAAACTAACCATAGCAAAACTTTTACTAGAAGAATTAAAAGTTGATCGTATTGAAATTGCCTCGGCACGCGTGTCCGAAGGCGAATTTCAGGCGGTAAAAGATGTGACGCGATGGGCTTCTGAAAATGGTTTTATTGAAAAAGTTGAAGTCTTAACTTTTGTTGATAAAGGGGTTTCCATAAATTGGATGATTGAGGCGGGAGCAAAGGTTCAAAATTTGCTCACAAAAGGTTCATTAAATCATTTAACCCATCAGCTTAAAAAAACTCCAGAACAGCACTTTAAGGAAATAGAAGATACCATTGCTTTAGCAACTTCAAAAGGTATTGAAACCAATATCTATTTAGAAGATTGGAGTAACGGTATGCGTAATTCTAAAGATTATGTTTTTCAGTTTTTGGAGTTTTTAGGATCGCAAGATGTAAAGCGCATCATGCTTCCTGATACCTTAGGCGTTTTAACACCCAATGAATCCTTTGCTTTTGTAAAGGAAATAAAGGATAAATACCCGAATTTACATTTTGATTTCCACGCGCATAACGATTACGATTTAGGGGTAGCCAACGCCATTGAAGCCGTAAAAGGTGGTGCGGATGGTTTACACCTCACTATAAACGGTATGGGTGAACGTGCTGGTAACGCCCCCATGGCTAGTACCATTGCCGTTATTAACGATTTTATGCCTAGTGTTAAAATTGGAGTAAATGAAAAAGTACTTTACACAGTAAGCAAGCTTGTAGAGAACTTTTCGGGAATCACGATTCCGGCTAACAAACCTATTATTGGAGCCAATGTGTTCACCCAAACAGCGGGTATACATGCCGATGGCGACAATAAAAAGAACTTGTACTTTAGTGACTTAATGCCTGAGCGTTTTGGACGTACCAGAAAATACGCTTTGGGCAAGGCTTCGGGAAAAGCCAATATCCAAAAGAATTTACAGGAATTGGGGCTTCAGTTAAACGACGAAGACCTGAAAAAAGTAACCCAACGTATTATCGAGTTGGGCGATAAAAAACAAGTGGTTACCAAGGAAGACTTGCCGTATATCATTTCCGATGTTTTGGATTACGATTACGAAGAAAAAGTAACGGTAAACACGTATGTATTGAACCACGCCAAAGGCTTAAAACCTTCAACCACGGTGTCTTTAACTATTGAAAACGACACTTTTGAAGAAATAGCTCAGGGCGACGGACAATTTGATGCCTTTATGAATGCCATCAGAAGCATTTTCAAAAAACAAAAACGAGGTATTTTGCCCGATTTGATTGATTATGCGGTGCGTATTCCTCCCGGAAGCCGTTCGGATGCTTTATGTGAAACCATCATTACTTGGAAAAGCCCCGAAAAGGAATTTAAAACCCGTGGTTTGGATTCCGATCAAACGGTATCGGCTATAAAAGCCACCGAAAAAATGCTGAACATTATTATTAATTAAGATCTATAAATACAAACACATGAAATTTAACATAGCCCTTTTAGCCGGAGACGGTATAGGACCAGAAGTGATAGACCAAGCGGTAAAAGTAAGTGATGCCGTGGCTAAAAAATTCGGACACGAAATTACCTGGAAACCAGCCTTAACTGGAGCTGCAGCCATCGATGCCGTTGGTGAGCCTTATCCAGATGAAACGCACGAAATCTGTGCTTCATCTGATGCGGTGTTATTCGGTGCCATTGGTCACCCAAAGTTCGATAACGATCCTTCTGCACCTGTACGCCCAGAGCAAGGTTTGTTAAAAATGCGTAAAAAATTGGGCTTGTTCGCCAATGTGCGTCCAACGTTCGTATTTCCTTCATTATTGGATAAATCGCCTTTAAAGAAAGAGCGTATTGAAGGAACCGATTTAGTATTTTTCCGTGAATTGACTTCTGGTGTTTACTTTGGTGAAAAAGGAAGAAAAGATGACGGTAACACCGCTTACGATACCAACGTTTACACTAAAGAAGAAGTGACGCGTTTGGCTCGTAAAGGTTTTGAGGCTGCCATGCAACGTTCTAAAAAATTATGTTGTGTTGATAAAGCCAACGTTATGGAAACCTCTCGTTTGTGGAGAGAAACTGTTCAAGGTATGGAGAAGGAATACCCAGAAGTAGAAGTGAGCTATGAGTTTGTTGATGCCGTAGCGATGCGTTTGGTTCAATGGCCAAAAGATTACGATGTATTGATTACCGAAAACTTATTTGGAGATGTATTGACCGATGAAGCTTCTGTAATCTCTGGTTCTATGGGATTAATGCCATCGGCGTCTTTAGGAACAAGCGTTTCGTTGTTCGAGCCTATCCACGGATCGTATCCACAAGCGGCTGGAAAAAACATTGCAAACCCAATGGCGACTGTATTATCGGCTGCTATGATGTTCGAAAACTTCGGATTGACAGAAGAAGGTAAAGTGATTCGTGAGGCCGTAAATAAAGCTTTGGCCGAAGGCGTTGTAACTGAAGATTTAGCTGAAGGCGGAAAGGCCTACGGAACTAAAGAAGTAGGGGATTGGTTAGCTGCTAATATCTAATAAATTGAGGAGTTAATTATATTTCATTAAAAAAGGTTCGATGTAAAAATCGAACCTTTTTTGTTTTACTTAAAAAGGAGCCTTTCCATATTTTTACCCTTCGATAATATCTTTATACTCTTCAAAAAACACTTCAAACAAAGTCATTTTTTCATTGAAGAACTCCATAACATCGCGCCACGAATTTTTGTTATGGATGGACACTTTCTGTTCCAAAGGCACGTAAATTCGTGAAATTTCTTTATGGTTTTCAAGAATATATTCTTCTTCGAAAATGGCATCGGGCAGATATTCTTCGGTTAGTATCGATTTCAAGGCCAGTAGTTTTTCCCAATAGTTTATACGGTTCTCCAAATCGTCTTCTAAATCGAGCGCTACCAATGCTTTTTTTGTATCGAAATGAAACTTAAAACTCAAACCTTTCAATTTGGTATCGTATAAGATCCACTTCCGTGGAAACGATTTTCCAAAGCTGGTCCAAAACTCCTGTCGTAATAATCTCGATTCTTCTTTACTGAACATTTAAAAATACTTTTTCATTTTTGCTTCTCCTCAAAAAAAGTTTCTCGCAAAGGCGCTAAGTCGCAAAGTAAAACGGCTTACTTCTCAAGGTTAAAAAGCTTGGCGTCTCTGCGCCTTTGCGAGAAAACAATTTATACGAGCTTGTTCTCAAATCAAATACGCAATACCAACTCCCAAGACAATAGCAATAAATTTTGATAAATTAAATTTATGTCCGTCGCTACTTTCAAACAAAATGGTGGTAGAAATATGGAAAAATATTCCAATAACCAAGGCATTTATGGCATGCGAATACTCGGCAATGGCTGTTGATTCATGCGAAATCCATGTGCCTAACGGCGTCATTAAAGCAAAAATACCCAGAAACAAAGCCATTTGTAATTTGCTATAATTGCTCTGAATTAAAAAGAGTGTAATTATAAGCGCAATGGGAATCTTATGTACCAAAACACCGTAAACCATATCGTTATGGTCGTGAATAGAAAAGCCTTCCAAAAAACTGTGAATGCACAAACTAATAAACAACAACCACGGAAAAGTAGCTTCGTTTTTATGAATATGAACATGCCCGTGTTCAGCACCTTTTGAAAAAAGCTCTAATATAATTTGCAATAATATACCGCACATTATAAGTACTCCGGTAAACTTTGGTGCTAAATGGTGGTACACTTCGGGCAGCAATTCAAAAAGGGTGAGTGCCAATAAAAACGCCCCACTGAAGGAGAGTAATAATTTGGTGTTCCAAGATTTTTGCTTTTTAGCAATTGTGGCCAGAAAAAAGCCCAAAATCACTGCCAATATGGGAAAAAGAAATTTATTCATTTAATTGTATTCTATTCACAACAGTAAAAATACTCTGATGCCGATTATCGGCTGGCTTACTTAAAAATCATCACCAAGCGTTCGGAAGTTTTAGGGCTAAATTTTCTCAATTTATAATCGCCAAAAACATCCAATAAATAAACACCTGCCTGTTCAAAAAGCTGTTCGAAATCCTGTAAAGTAAACGCGCGCACCCGCTCCTGAAAATGGTAATCCTTATCGCCAACCCCAAACCGAATGTCCTTTATAATATAATCGCCGTCAACATAACGCTTTAATCGGAACTCAATATCATCAACCACTTTGGTTTCTTCGGGTACCAAATGGTCTATAACATATTCACTGTTCATAAAATCGATTACCGCAAAACCACGCTCGTTCAAATTGGCCTTAATCGCCTTAATGGTTTTTAGGTTATCGGCATCGTCCTCAAAATACCCAAAACTGGTAAACAGGTTGAATACGGCATCAAACTGCTTTCGGTAGGGCAGGCACATATCGTGCACATCAAAATGCAAGCGGTGGTTTTTAAATTTTTTGGCAAAGGCAATACTATTTTCGCTCAAGTCAACGCCCGTAACGTCGTAACCAATTTTGTTTAAATAACGGGCGTGGCGGCCCTTTCCGCAGGCCAAATCCAAAATAGTGCCGTTCTCAGGAATGTTTAAATAATCGGTAAGGGTGTCCATAAAGGCATGGGCCTCGGTCGCATCCCGATCTTTGTATAAAATATGGTAGTAAGGCGTGTCAAACCACGACGTAAACCATGTAGATGTATTATTGGTCATAAAATTTTTTTGGGGTTCCCCTCTCGGGTCAGGCTTTCCGCTATATCTTTTTAAAATATAAAAAGGATGCCGCTGCAATCCTTAACCCATTATCTGCTTTTGCTAGTGTTTAACCGCAAAATTACATTATTTTTGCAAGGAATCAGACTAAAAAAATGGAAGAAAATTTCAGCATGGTCGCCAAAACCTTATTTGGCTTTGAAGATTTATTGGAAAACGAATTAAGGCAGCTCGGCGCGCAAAGCATAAAAAAAGGGGTGCGCAATGTCTCTTTTGTGGGCGACAAAGGGTTTATGTACAAAGCCAATTTGGGGCTGCGCACGGCCATAAAAATATTAAAGCCCATTCACAGTTTTAACGTCAACAACGAAAAGGATCTTTACAATAAAATCTACGCCATGGATTGGAGCAAATACCTAAAACCAAACGGCAGTTTGGCGGTTGATGCTACCATCCATTCACATTTGTTTTCGCATTCGCTCTTTATTGCCCAAAAAACAAAGGATGCCATTGTTGATAAATTTCGTGATACCGATGGGCAGCGTCCCGATGTCGATTTGAAATTCCCGGATTTAAAAATCAACGTGCATGTCGACCGGAACCGCTGTACCGTGTCGTTAGATGCTTCAGGCGATTCGCTGCACAAGCGCGGTTACAAAACCGCTACCAATATTGCTCCGATTAACGAAGTGCTCGCTGCCGGAATGATTATGCTTTCGGGATGGGATGGCCAAAGTGATTTTATGGACCCCATGTGTGGTAGTGGTACCATTTTGATTGAGGCCGCCATGATAGCCTGTAATATTCCGCCAAACTTGATGAGAAACGAGTTTGCTTTTGAGCGTTGGCCAGATTGGGATGTCGACCTCTTTGAAAAAATTGAGGAATCGTTATTGAACAAAACCCGAGATTTCCATCATAAAATTATTGGTTACGACAAAGCTCCAAGTGCCGTATTAAAAGCTAGAGACAATGTTAAAAACGCCCAGTTGGAGGATTTTATTGAAATAAAGCACGAAGATTTTTTCAAAACGCAAAAGCCGGGCGAGAACAAATTACACATGGTATTTAATCCGCCATATGGTGAGCGTTTAAATATCGATATGGAGCAATTCTA
This sequence comes from Tamlana crocina, assembly GCF_012037625.1. NCBI lineage: Bacteria > Pseudomonadati > Bacteroidota > Flavobacteriia > Flavobacteriales > Flavobacteriaceae > Tamlana > Tamlana crocina. The sequence continues at coordinate 22,869 of NZ_JAAVJS010000007.1, read as the reverse complement.
TGCAGAGATAGGCGATGCCTTAAAACAAAACTACCCCGGCACCGATGCTTGGTTTATTACCAGCAACCTCGATGCTTTAAAACATGTGGGCTTGCGGCCTTCCAAGAAAATACAGCTTTACAACGCCAAATTGGAATCACGTTTAGTAAAATATGTGATGTACGAGGGGAGTAAGAAGCAAAAGTATAGGAAGTGATTTCCCCTTTTTTTAAAAAAGCACATATTGAGATGCAACATCTAAAACAACCTGCCATAAATAAAAAGGAATCCAACCGTAAAGTAACCATTGGCCAAGCCTTTAAAACCATTATTTGGCCACGACGCAACCTAGTTTTTATTGGCTTAATTCTTATCGTAATAAGAAGTTTAGCGGGGTTGATATTACCGTGGCAGAGTAAAGTGTTGTTGGACGAGGTTGTGCCCAGCAAAGATTTAAGCAAGGTCTATGCTTTGGTAGCCATCGTGCTATCGGCTATTTTGGTGCAGGCCGTCACCTCCTTTGCGCTAACCCGCATTTTAAGTGTACAGGCGCAATATTTAATAAGCGAGTTGCGTGCCCAAGTTCAGAAAAAAGTACTGTCGTTGCCCATCAGTTTTTTCGATAATAACAAATCCGGGGCACTGGTTTCCCGAATTATGAGCGACGTGGAAGGTGTCCGGAATTTAATCGGTACAGGCTTAGTGCAATTGGTTGGTGGCTCTTTTACGGCCATCGTTTCATTGGTGATTCTCATTAAACTCAATGCGTGGATGACCCTTTTCGTGTTCGTGCCAATATCCATTTTTGGGTACATCGCTTTGCGGGCGTTTAAGTATATCCGACCAATTTTTAGAAAACGGGGAAAAATAAATGCCGAAGTAAAAGGCCGACTCACCGAAACCTTGGCAGGCGTTCGCGTTATTAAAGCCTTTAATGCCGAAAACCAAGAAAATGAAGTGTTTGAAAAAGGGGTGAATAAACTTTATCAAAATGTGAAAAAGAGTTTAACGGCCACGGCTTTAATGACGAGCTCGTCCACTTTTTTAATTGGTGTTGCTACTACGGGTATAATGGGCATTGGTGGTTATTACATGATGCAAGCTGAAATGACCACCGGTGATTTCCTGTTTTTCACCTTAATACTGGGGTTTATGATTGCACCCATTGTACAAATGAGCAATATTGGAAGTCAGCTCACCGAGGCCTTAGCGGGATTGGACCGCACGGAAGAACTCATGAACATGGCTGCCGAGGCCGACAATGAAGACCGGAATATTATTTTGAAAAATTTAGAGGGGCACATCGAATTCAAAGAGGTTTACTTTGCTTATGCAACCGACAAAGACGTCATTCATAATATTAGCTTTAAAGCACCTGCAGGTTCGGTAACGGCTTTGGTGGGTAGTTCAGGTTCCGGGAAATCGACCATAGCAAGCTTATCGGCAACGTTTTTAAATCCGCGTTCAGGAACCATTACTATTGATGGCAATGACCTTTCGAAAGTAAATTTAGAGAGCTATAGGCAATATTTGGGCGTTGTGCTTCAGGACGAATTTTTATTTGAAGGCACCATTCGAGAAAACATCATGTTTCCGAAACCCAGCGCTTCAGAAGAAGAACTTCAAAACGCCGTTAAAGCAGCTTTTGTAAACGAATTTACCAATCGTTTTGAAAACGGACTGGAAACCTTAATTGGTGAACGTGGCGTAAAACTTTCTGGTGGGCAGCGCCAACGATTGGCTATTGCCAGAGCTATTCTGGCCAATCCGAAAATCATCATTTTGGATGAAGCCACTTCAAATTTAGACACCGAAAGCGAAGCGCTAATTCAAAAAAGTTTGGGTGAATTGGTTAAAAACAGAACCACTATTGTTATTGCCCACCGATTGAGCACCATCCGTAAGGCCGACCAAATTCTGGTAGTGGAAGCGGGCCGTATTGTGGAACGTGGCACCCACGAAGAACTGATAAAATTAAATGGCAGGTATTACGATTTATACACCTATCAAGCAAAAATTTAACCACGGGTTTTTACCACATAACTTAACTATCATCGATTTACTAATAGGGTTGGTCTTGTTTTTTTGTTTTAGTTGAGAATTAATGTTAAATTTTAATGTACTCCCTTTTTTCGATAGTACCACGAAGCGTTTATTTTCGTATTGAATCTTCATTTGAAAAACGCTTTCAGAATGAAATCATTTAGCCCTAATTGCCAACAGCTAAACTCTTAGCGTTGGGTTGTTCTAGGAAATTAATTGAATTTGGCAATTAAATATTTAAATCTGTCAATCCCAAAATTTCAAAATTAATATTGTGAGTTAGTATCAGCAATATTAGTAGCGTGGAGTAAAGCCATTTTAGATTAAAATTTAGCCATGCGGGGCTTTGTTTATTTCGTTCTTTTCATTTTGATGTCCAATACCCATATTCTCAGTGCCCAAATTAAAAAAGAGAATTTTAAATTTGGATTATCATACGGCAGCGGTACGCAAAATAGGTACCCGTATAAGCTTAGTGACCACATGCATACCGTTAATTTTTACAAAGCGCAGTTAAACTATCGGTTAAAACAAAAACGGAAATGGGCATATGAGATTAATTTGGAGCCCAGTTTTAATGTGGTTCGTCATCAATTGATAGATGCATCGGTTATAAATGCTAAAGACGGTGACAATTATTTAGATTTAAGGGAACGCTATGCCCAAAAGCAAGACTTAAAAGAGTATGTTTTAAACATTGGTATTATAATGAGATATTATATTAGTAAAGACCTGAGTTCTTATGCGATTGGAAGTGTGGGGCCAATGATTGGCAATAGGGCAACCGAAAGACTGGCGAAAGGCTTTGCGTTTTCCGATATTTTTGGACTTGGTTTGTCGTTTCAAATTGGAAAAACGACCTTTGATTTTCGGTATTCGATGAGACATACGTCCAATTTAAATTTTAAAATGCCAAACAAAGGGCATAATACAATGAATATGGAATACGCGGTATTGTTCCAACTTTAGAGCTAATTACTTAAAACGACCCCAGATAAAAAATCGATTAAAATTTAAATAGATGAAAATTACAGATATTGATAAAAATGAATATGCTGATTTTTACAGCGACTACTTGAACTTAGTGCCTAAACGAACTACTTTGCAAGATGGATTTAAAGAAGGGTTGGTTAGTGTGTCCGACTTTTTTGAAAATATTCCAGCCATCAAACTGAATCATGCTTATGCCCATGAAAAGTGGAGCGTGAAAGAAGTATTTCAGCATCTAATTGACACCGAACGTGTGTTTCAATACCGTTGCTTTTGTATTGCCAGACAGGACAAAACAGCTTTGCCAGGATTTGAACAAAACGACTACATAGCCCCATCTATGGCAAAACACAAAAGTGTAAAAGCCTTAATTGAAGAATTTAAAAGTGTTCGCCATAGCTTTATCAACTTATTGAATTCTTTAAGTGATGAAGATTTAAAACATATTGGTAATGCCAATTCCAATCCCATGTCGGCCAGAGCCGCTGCATTTGTGGTGATGGGGCATTATCTCTGGCATATTGACATTATAAAAGAGCGCTATCTATAACTTCACTCAATTGTAAAAACTTTGGCCATGTTACACTAGTTTGCTTGCAGGCTTTTGCTTTTTCAAGAATACAAATACCAAAAGCGATAACATACCAAACACCGAAAAGCCCATAAATAACGGCAGTACGGAAGATTGCACAAAGCCACCAATATAATTGGCTATAGGTACGGCAAGCACGGTAGATAGAAACCCGTTAATCGCTGCGCCAATACCAGCAATGTGCCCTAGTGGCTGCATGGCCAAGGCACGTAAATTTCCAAAAAGGAAGCCCACTGCAAAAAATTGAAGCGCAAAAAAGCCCAGCAATATGTAAATGCTCGGGTTGTTTCCAGACCAAAACAAAATCACGTAAAGTACCGAAATAAAGGCATAAGCAATACAAGCCATAAAAGCCATGCGCATCATGCCAAATCTAACCACCAATCGGCTATTTAAAAAGGTGGCCAAACCTATTGAAATTGCCAAGCTGGCAAATATATAAGGGAACATTTCGGCAAGGTTGTATTGCACTTGGAATATTTGCTGTGAGGTGCTTAAATATACCATAAATGAGCCTGTAATAAATCCTGAAATTAGGGTAAAAGCAATGGCATCGGTATTTTTAAAAAACTCCTTGGTACCGTTAACGAACAAACTGGACGAGAAGCGGATGCGTTTTTCTTTTTCTAGGGTCTCCGGCTGTCTTGACCAAAACCAAAACATAATGAGTACCCCAAAAATAAGGTTGAAGTAGAATACTGATGTCCAATCGAAAAATTGCATTAAAAACTGTCCTAAAGTAGGGGCTATAACCGGTACCAAAAGAAAAAACATCACAATAATCGAAATGATTTTAGCCATGTAATCGCCGCTAAATTCATCCCTAACCATAGAAATACTAATGGTTCTTGCCGAAGCCAATCCAAAACCTTGCAAGGTTCTACCCAAAATCATCATCTCAAAACTTTCGGTGCTTACACAAATAATGCTGGCAAAAATAAAAATAACAAACCCTGTGTATACCAATGGTTTTCTTCCAAAGCTATCCGATAGCGGGCCTAAGATCAATTGACCAAAACCGATCCCCAAAAAAATCATGGTAATCAGTAATTGGTTGTCGTCAGACGAGGTAACTCCTAAAGAAGCCCCAATCTCTGGCAAAGCAGGTAAAAGGGCGTCGATGGACAGCGCTACAATAGACATGAGCGAAGCCATTAGGGCAATAAATTCAAACTTTAAATGTTGGGGTTTTTGCATGCCGCAAAATTACGGGAAATAAATTCACTAAAAACTGATTAACCATTTATTAACACAATACTATTATTGCTAAATTTGATGCTTGAAATAATAGATGGAATATGAGCATCCAGCCACTTTTAAACTATATAAACAAACACATTACTCTAACCGATAAGGAAGCTGAAATTTTGGCCTCAAAAGTAACCGTAAGGAAGTATTTAAAAGGACAATATGTAGTGCAGCAGGGCGATGTTTGTAAAATTGAATGTTTTGTAGTGAAGGGCTGTACCAAAATGTTTCATGTAGATGAAGCGGGGCAGGAGCATGTGGTCATGTTTTCGGTTGAAGATTGGTGGACGGGCGATATGGGGAGTTTCATCACCCAAACTCCGGCCGATTTTAACGTTCAATGCATCGAAAACAGTGAATTGATTCTGTTTCATCATGATACTATTGAGGCGCTTTATACTGAAATCCCGAAATTGGAACGGTTTTTCAGGTTGATTATTGAACGTGCTTTTGCAGCTTCCCAAAAGCGTATAGTTAGAAATTTTAGCCTTTCGGCGAAAGACCGTTATTTGTACTTTAAGAATCAGTACCCCGAAATAGAACAGCGTATTCCGCAGTATATGGTTGCCTCATATTTAGGAATCACCAAAGAATTTCTTTCAAAAATAAAGAGTGAAATTGCTCTAGAGGCCTAATTTTAGAACTAAAACCTGTGTTGCTTTCTTGTAGCATTCTTGAAAGCTGTAAATTCATTAAATTTATACAGTAACCCCCATGTAAGGAAAACAGAAATGGTTTGAAAGTTTTTATACCCATATTGTTTTTAGTCTTTGTTGGTTGTAAAACTGAAGAAAGACGGTTTGAAAACCGCTTTATTTGGGATGCTTTGGATGTAACGGCCACGGCATATAATTCGTTGGCCTACCAAACCAATTCCAATCCGCACATAACCGCGTTTGGCGATAGTTTAAAACCTGGATTGAAATACATAGCCGTATCGCGCGATTTGTTGAAAAAAGGTTTAAAATATAATACGCCAGTTAAAATAGAAGGTTTAAAAGGTGTGTATTTTGTAAAGGACAAAATGCACTACAGATGGAAAAATCGTATTGATATTTACATGGGCGTTGATGTAAAAGCCGCCAAGCAATGGGGCCGGCGGCGTGTTTGTATTGAATTTGGTATTCCTAAAATGGAGTAGTTATTGGGTTTCGGCTTCCGAGAGGACGAATGGATAAGCTTCTCGGGCTTGCTTTAATTCTTCCGGTGTTAAATCGGTGCTTTCTTTCTTCAGAACGTTTTTAGCATAGTTTTGTCGTAATTCGTAAAAGGCTTTGGTCAGTTCATTTTGTACCGAAACAAATTGTTGGTATGAGGTTTGTGGGGCATGCGTAAGCGATATCACTGCTTTTTTAGGATTATCGGATGCATTTGCACTTTTTCCCCCATGGCAATAGCCACAAGAATCATCGCCGTTATTGTCCAAAAAATCTTTGGTGATTTGCTTCAACTCTTCGATGGGAATGATGTCGTTTTCAACCATAATCTCATCGTTGTTATTAATTTCAATCCGCAAAATGTTGCGCTCGTGTTTAATGCTGTTACAGTCCATTCCCGGCGAACATTCTTCGGGGAGCACCCTGTTGATACCTTCGTCTGAAGAAATAGTGGCGGTTACTAAAAAGAAAATCAGTAGCAAAAAGGCGATGTCGGCCATCGAGCCTGCGTTCACTTCGGGCATTTGTTTTGAAAGTCTCATAATTAAAGTTTTAAAATGTTAATAAAAACTTAAATCTCAAAAATAGTACCACAAACCTGTGGTTTTTAGTTCCCTATATTTTTAATACTGAAACCGTTTTAGGAATGATTATTGCTAAAATCTTCATAAATAATAACCAGAGGGTGATGAATTGCGGAGAAAAAAATATCTTTGAAATGAAAACCAGAAACCACGACTTACAATACCTACAGATGAAACCTTATTTTTTATTTGTATTGATGCTTTTTTTATCTCTATCGGCCCATGCGCAAATTGATAGTAGAAATAATTCTGTGGCGATTCCAGCTATTGAAGCCGAAACCGACTCGATTGATTCCAGTCCCTTAACGCCTTCAAAGCCTATTGAAAACAACCCTTTTAAACTGAATACTCCAAAAGTAGCACCGAACTTAGAGATGCCAAAAAAGCAATTTTCTATGTTTCCGGAAGAAGAGTTTGGAAACCCCGGCGAACTCTATACCCAGCAGCTTGACGACCACCTTAACAGCATTAAGTCGCAATTGGAATTAGGCACAAAGGGCAGTAAAACCGATCAATATTTTGGTGTTGTTGAAACCGAGTCTGATTACGCTATTGTGCAATACAGGGACTTTGGCGAGGAAGATGGCGATTTAATCAGGGTCTCGCTTAATGGTGAAATTGTTGAATACCGCATTACTTTAAGAAATCATTTTAAAGGCCTCAAATTGAAATTACAAAAAGGCAAAAACACTATCGAGTTTTTGGCCATTAACGAAGGGTATCTTCTGCCAAATACCGCCCATTTTCGCGTAAGAGACGATATGGGAGCGGTTATTGCTTCCAACCAATGGAACTTATCAAAAGGCGTAAAAGCTTATATTACCGTAGTGAAAAAGTAAAGTGTTTTAGCCAATAATTTTCTCTATCAATTGGAGTTCTTCTTCTGTAAAAATTAACTGCTCTAGAGCCTTAACATTATCTTTTAATTGATTAGAAGAACTAGCGCCCACTAAAACAGAAGCCACTTGTGGTTGCCTTAAAATCCAAGCAATGGCCATTTGCGAAAGTTTTTGTCCGCGTTGTTGAGCGATAGCATTCAGTTTTTGGATTTTTTCGAGGTTATTGTTTACCGTTTCCTTTTCCAAATACGTTAAATTTTTCGAAGCCCTGGAATTTTCAGGAATACCGTTTAAGTACTTGTCAGTAAGCATGCCCTGCGCCAATGGCGAAAAGGCAATGCAGCCTACGCCGTTTTCATTTAAGGTATCTAAAAGTCCGTTTTCCACCCAACGATCCAGCATCGAGTAACGCGCTTGGTGCAGGATAAATGGAACGTTTAAACGCTTAAGGATTTCAGCCGCTTTTTGGGTGTCTTCGGGTTGATAATTAGAAATACCCACGTATAACGCTTTTCCTTGTCGAACAATATCGGCCAGTGCGCCCATTGTTTCCTCCAAAGGAGTTTCGGGGTCAGGGCGGTGGTGATAAAAAATATCAACATAATCCAATCCCATACGCTGTAAACTTTGGTCTAAACTTGAAACGAGATATTTGCGCGAACCCCAATTGCCATATGGCCCAGGCCACATATCGAAACCGGCTTTAGTAGCAATAAATAACTCATCTCTGTAAGGTTTAAAATCGTTTTTATAAATGGTTCCGAAATTTTCTTCGGCCGACCCATATGGAGGGCCATAATTATTGGCCAAATCGAAATGCACAATACCTAAATCGAAAGCGGTCCGTAAAATATCACGTCCGTTCTGAATGGCGTCTATAAAACCAAAATTATGCCACAGACCAATGGAAAGTGCTGGTAATTTAACCCCACTTTTGCCACTTCTGTTATACACCATCTCATTATAGCGCTCGCTATTGGGTAAATATTTTTCTACTCCCGATTTATCATTTATTTGCATATTATACTCCATTTGTGCTGTAAAAATATAAATTTCAAATCAGTCACCATACGTTCAAAAGCAAATAAAATAAACGACAAACCTTTAAAACTATTGACATTAAGGCATATTGTTGAAAATGCTTAATAAATTAATGGGAAACTTACTTGATAAACCCTATAAAGATGTTATTTTTGCACGTTGCAAAATTTAAGGTATGTCGGTTACAAAAGCACAATTAGAATTAGAAGAACGGTCGGAAGGCAAAAAATTATACAGTTACCAAAAAGGGGCGATAGACAAGATTTTTACTGCATTTGAAGAATCGCGAGACGATTATCATCTACTTTATCAATTGCCAACTGGTGGCGGAAAAACGGTTATTTTTTCCGAAATCGTTAGGCAATACCTGAAGCACCATAAAAAGAAGGTGTTGGTAATGACGCACCGTATTGAATTGTGCAAGCAAACCTCGAACATGCTTACTGAGTTCGGTGTACTTAATAAAGTGGTTGATAGCAAGGCAAACCTTGACGACCAAGCCGATTACAGCTGTTTTGTGGCCATGGTGGAAACCTTAAATAACCGATTGAACGACGATAAACTCGATATTTCGGATATTGGTTTAGTGATTATTGATGAGGCGCATTACAACTCGTTTACTAAGTTGTTCAAGTTTTTCAGTCAATCGTTTATTTTAGGAGTTACCGCGACACCGTTGAGTTCGAGCATTGAATTGCCCATGACCGATAATTACGATGAATTAATTGTTGGTGAAAGTATTGAGTCGCTTATTGAAAATGGTTTTTTGGCCCGTGCCGAAATGTTCACCTATAATGTGGGATTAACTTCTCTGGTTGTGGGTGCCAACGGTGATTATACCGTAAAATCTTCAGAAGATCTTTATACGGCCGACGACATGCTTTCTAAGCTGATGCAGGCTTACGAAGAACGCTCAAAAGGAAAAAAGACTCTTATTTTCAATAACGGTATTAACACCTCATTGCACGTTTATGACACGTTCAGAAGGGCAGGATACCCCATTGCGCATTTAGACAATACCAATACAAAAAAAGAGCGCGCCATGATCTTAAAGTGGTTCAAGAAAACACCGGGTGCCATTTTAACTTCGGTAAGTATTTTAACCACAGGGTTCGATGAGCCGTCGGTTGAAAGTATCATCTTAAACCGAGCAACAAAATCGTTGACTTTATATTACCAAATGATTGGTCGTGGGTCACGTATTTTTAAAGATAAAACATCGTTTACCGTTATTGATTTAGGGAATAACTTCCACAGATTTGGACCATGGGGCGATAATTTAGATTGGCAGCGTATTTTTAAATCGCCCAATTATTATTTGGATTCCATTTTAAGTGATGACGAACTGGAAAGCAATTTCAGATATGAAATGCCGGACGAATTGCGTGCCGAATTTTCAAAATCGAAGGAAGTGTACTTCGATATCCAAAAAACTTATGTCGATTCCATTAGAAACGGAGAATCTTCAAAAGTGGTGCTAGAGCGTTCTATCGAGCAACACGCCAAAATCTGTATTGAAAACAGTGAGGATGTTTATGATGCGTTAGCGCTGGCTAAAATGTTGGGAGACGATATCGATTTTAGAATTGGCCGATACACCAAGTGCATTAGTAAAAGTACGTACAATTTTGTAGAATGGTTAAAAGGCGATTACCGGAAAAAACTCAACTCGTTCCTGCGCTCTAATTTCGACGAAGTGTTTGAGGAAATACACGGTTATCCGCCAGAAGATTAACACCTTTGGTATTTAGTGCTATAAGATTGCCATAGCCTTAAAAATATGGAGTATCTTGTAGGATATTTAACCTGTTAAAAACTTCGGTAATAACTATGGCAAAATCTCAAACCACCTTCAATAAAATAGAAAAAGAAAAAAAGCGATTAAAAAAGAAGGAAGAAAAACAAAAGAAAAAGGAAGCACGGCGTGCTGAAGCTAAAGAAAACCCTAAAGGAATCCAGTTTGCTTATGTCGATTTTAATGGGAACTTAACCAATACACCACCAAATCCTGCCATGCGGGAAAAAATAGATGCCGAAAGTATTGAAGTCGGAATTCCCAAAAAAGAGGATAAACCTGAAGAAGAAATAGCTCATAAAGAAGGTAAAGTATCGTTTTTTGACTACTCTAAAGGTTTTGGTTTTATTATAGATAAAATGAATCAAGAAAAATACTTTGTTCACGTTTCGGGTTTGATTGATGACATTCAAGAAAATGACAATGTCACTTACGATTTAGAGCGTGGGCAGAAAGGAATGAATGCCGTGAACGTCAAGAAAATCTAAGCTGCATCATAGCATAGTTTAGTTGAATTTTATGACATTATCACGAAAAACTTTGTCTATCGTACTGGCCTTCTTCGCAATATATGTGATTTGGGGCTCTACTTACTTGCTCAATAAAGTTGCGGTTTCAGAACTGCCGCCGTTTAAATTGGCCGCTATTCGGTTTCTTTTTGCAGGTGCTATTATTTTCGTTATTGCCAAAATTTTAAAAGTTAATATTTCAATTACCAAAGAGCAGTTTAAAAATACCGTAATTGCTGGTTTTTTATTTCTAACATTTGGAAATGGGGTAGTGGTTTGGGCTCTAAAGTTTGTGGATAGTGGCTTTGCAGCTCTCGAAATTTCGGCCCAGCCCTTAATTGTGTTATTACTAATGCGGATATTACAAGGCAAAAAAATAGCAACGATGGCATATATTGGCGTTGTTTTGGGGTTTATTGGTATTTATCTTTTGGTGAGTCAAAAGCAAATTATTAGTCAAGAAGGACAAATTATTGGGATGCTAATGATTTTTACCTGTATGCTTAGTTGGGCCTATGGCAGTCTGTTTGTGAGCAAAGCCAATTTACCTTCAAATTATTTTGTAAATACAGGTTATCAAATGTTGGCCGGGGGAACTATGTTGGCTTTAGCCAGTTTGTGCTTTGGTGAAACTTGGTCATTGCCCAATACTTGGAGTAGCGACGTGCAATGGGCCATGGTATTACTCATTGTTTTTGGTAGCATTATTGCTTTTACAGCATTTAATTATTTATTGAAAGAAGTATCGCCCGAAAAAGTAGCGACCAACACCTACGTAAATCCTATTATTGCACTTATTTTAGGTTGGTATATTTTAGATGAAACCATCACGCTTCAGTCAATAATTGCTGCTATAGTGCTCCTCACAGGCGTTTATTTTATTAATACAAACCGAATTATAAAACCTCGAGGTATTGGACGTTAAAAAAGCTATTAAATACATGTTATTCAGCACAATGTCTTTCGCCTGCATGAACGTTATTGTAAAGCATTTAAGCGATGTGAGTTCCTATCAAATTGTTTTTTTTAGATCTTTGAGCTCACTGTTTTTTACTTTCGGATTTTTAATAAAAAATAAAATTCCCATCATAGGAAAAAACAACTTCCTGTTGATCATGCGATCTATAACAGGAGCCACGTCTATGTTGTTCTTTTTTATGTCGGTTAAGTATTTGTCGGTAGGTACAGCTGTGTCGTTACGCTACATCGCACCTATTTTTGCTGCTATTTTTGCTGGGTTTTTATTGCGAGAAAGGGTACGGCCCTGGCAATGGGTTTTCTTTGCCATTTCCTTTATAGGCGTTCTGGTATTAAAAGGTTTAGACACCGAGATAAATACTTATGGGCTTATGCTCATTTTAATGGCATCGGTTTTAAGCGGTTTGGTTTATGTGATTATCAGTAAAATTGGTAATAGCGAGCATCCGGTGGTTATTGTTAACTATTTTATGGTTATCGCAACAGTTATGGGCGGTTTATTATCCATCGGAAATTGGGTAACCCCAAGTGGCTGGGAATGGCTGTTTCTGTTTAGTTTAGGGGTTTTTGGCTACTTCGGTCAAGTGTTTATGACTAAAGCATTCCAAACAGCAACAACAAATGTCGTGGCCCCTATAAAATATGTGGAAGTGATTTTTACCACTATTTTAGGAATTACGCTTTTCAACGAAATCTATACATTTTGGAGTTTACTTGGTATTTCATTAATTATTGGTGGAATGGTGTTGAACGTTTGGTACAAATCGAAATTTAAGCGGTAGTCGTTTTTGAGTTTGAAGTTTCAGGTTTCGGGTTTCGAGAAAACTTTATTTTGCCCAACATTTAAGGGATTTGTATTTTTGCCCGATTTTAAACTTGAACTTATCAGAACATGGGATTTTCTGCACGCATAAATAGTTTTAGGAGACGAGTAATGCACAAGCTTACCAAAGGCGTGGGGAGTTCTTATGCAGAGCCCGAAAAAGGTTCAGTTAAACAAGAAGACGTTAAAAAAGTATTGATTGTACGCCCAAACCACCGCTTGGGCAATCAATTACTGTTAACGCCCATTGTTCAGGAAGTGATTGAAACTTTTCCTGATTGCGAAATCGATTTGTTCGTAAAAGGCGGTGTGGCACATCCTGTTTTTCAGAATTATGACCATGTAAAGCAAATCATAAAATTGCCAAAAAAACCATTCAATAATCTGTTGAAATACATTACCGTTTGGTTCAAAATAAAGGCAAAGCGATATGATTTAGTGATTAATGGTGATAAAGATTCGTCTTCGGGCCGTTTGCTCACCCAATTGTCCAGAGCCCGATTAAAGGTTTTTGGTGATGTACACGAGGAAATTACCGAAAAACATAGCGATTACGAACACATTTCAAAATATCCCATATACAATCTGCGGTATTTCTTGAATATAATCGGCTTACAAAAAAATGAAAAACCGCTTCCGGTTCTCAATATTAAACTGAATGAGGAAGAAATCGCCAACGGAAAATCCATTTTAGACGGTATTATCAAAAACGATAAAAAAACCATCTGCATTTATACCAATGCCACGGGACACAAATGCTATTCTGAAACTTGGTGGAATACGTTTTACAGTCGACTTTTAAAAGAATACCCCAACTACAATATCATTGAAATGCTTCCGATAGAGAACATTTCAAAAATAAACTTTAAGGCACCCCATTTTTACAGCAAGGATATTCGCGAAATGGGCGCCATCATTAAAAACACATCTATTTTTATTGCTGCCGATAATGGCGTGATGCATTTGGCCAGCGCATCGTTAACACCAACGGTGGGCTTTTTCTCGTACACCAATCCGAATATTTATGGCCCTTATGGCAATGGTAGTTTATCATTGAATACTAACGAGACCAACATCGAAGATTGGATTCGAGCTATCGACAAAATTCTCAAATAGAATTTTACCCATAATTATTTTCATAACTCTTTAAAATATCTTAAGTTAACTACAAAGTTAAAACCAATCTTAAAGCATTTTAAAAATGAAAAACTTGTTTTTAGTGGCCGTAATGGCCGTGCTTGTTTTTGCCTCCTGCAAGGACAAACAAAAATCTTCAGACACAGAGAAAACCGTAACCGAAACGATTGAATTGGAAGCCAAAGAAGTGGAATACAGCACAGATTCCATTACTATGAAAGGCTATTTGGTGCATAATAAAAATACAGCCGAAAAACGCCCGGGTATAATCGTAATCCACGAATGGTGGGGCCATAATGATTATGTTCGCAAACGTGCCGATATGTTGGCCGAATTGGGTTATACCGCTATGGCAATAGATATGTACGGAAATGGCAAAGAGGCAGCGCACCCCGAAGATGCCGGTAAATTTTCGGGTGTGGTTCGCAATAACGTGCCATTGGCAACAGCCCGCTTCGATGCCGCTTTAGAAGTTTTAAAAAACCACCCTTCGGTTGATTCCTCTAAAATAGCCGCCATAGGTTATTGTTTTGGGGGCAGCATGGCGCTCACTATGGCAAATACCGGTAAGGATTTGGATGCCGTTGCCGCATTTCATAGTGGTGTAAAACTACCCGTAATGCCCAACGACAAATTAAAAGCGAAGGTTTTGGTAGCCAATGGTGGTGCCGACCCTTTTATTCCGAAGGAAACGGTGGATGCCTTTAAAGCAGCGATGGACAGCATTAATGCCGATTACGAGTATATTGAATTTCCTGAAGCACAACACGCTTTTACCAGTAAAGGTGCCGATGCTTTGGGGGAAAAATTCAATCTGCCATTAAAATATAATGCTGAAGCCGATGCCCAATCATGGCAGGCCTTAAAAGATTTATTGTATGAAACCTTTTAGTCTATAAAAGTAAAATCGTTTCAATAAGTGCTTTGTAGTTTAGGGTTTAATCCCACCAAACTACAAAGCACTTTTTTATTTCACCGTTCGGCCATTTTATCCAACACATTGATGCTATTTTTTCGTTTATTAATGCTTGCATTTTTTCGTAAAACGTATCGTAATGTAACCAATTTACCCAAGAAACGGGTTCTATAAGCCAATTGTGTTTGCTGGGAAAATAGAATTTACATTCAGAAAAATTTTCGATTGCATTAAACCGAATATAAAATCCTTTTACACAATCCTGGTTAATCTTGTTAAACGGAATGGCTTCACTTTCAAAAGGCAAAAACAATTGGGCTTTAAAATAAACTTGTTGCTCGACGGTTTTAACATCAATATTTAACCGTTCTAAAACGGGCAAGGTATAATTGTTGTAGAGTAGGGGAAGCTGTTTGTCTTTTAGCTTACGGAGTTTTTTTATGAGTGAATCCCTGCGATTGGGGCCTATCCAGTGTTCAATTTCATCGTGGGCTTCGTGGGGGGCGTACAAGTAAAATTTGTAAACAATTTCCAAGTGAATCGGGCGATTGTGCTGTTTTAAAATACTGTCTATTTCACCCAAAGTGATTTTATCTTTTTGGATTTGGATGTTTTCACCACAGACTTCTATGTCATCATTTCGATTCAATTCGGCACTCACAAAACGTTCCACCCGTTTGCCCAAACGTAAATTTCCAGGTAAAGTGTCGTTAAAAACAAAGGTGTTTTGGTTTTGAATCTGAAATTGTTTTAGCCCTAAAACGGCATCAGCATCCCAAAGTGGGGGCGTATTTAAAAAACCTTGAAACTGGAGTTGCGTTTGTTTCCATTTTAAATCCATAGCAAACGAAAATACACGAATTTCTATGGATGCGTTAATTTTTTATCAAATTTGAGGGTTTTTGCCTTAAAAAAGGAACACATTTTGTAATTTACAGATAAAGATTGAAAACATGAAAGCAAACATTTTTATACTCGGCACCCTTGTTTTGTTATTATTATCCTGCGGTTCTTCCAAAAACGTACCCACAGAAGCCGAACTGGCTAAATTGGAGCAATTGGTAAACAACAAACAAATAATTATTGAGTCCGATTGGGCTTATCCGCAAGCCACTATGGCCATGCAGCAAGTGGCCAATTCCGGACTTTTATTACCCGGAAATAACGCTACCAATATCAGTTTGATAGGCAATCACAACTTCTTAAAAATTGAAGGCGATAGTGTCACCTCATATTTGCCATATTATGGTGAACGCCAAATGCAAATTATTTATGGAGGCATGGATAGTGCCATTGAATTTAAAGGTTTGATGGAGGATTTTAAAGTAGAAAAAAACAAAAAACAGGGTTACAATATCTCTTTTAATGCCAAAAGCAACAACGAGAATTTTCAAGTGTTTATAACTGTCTCGCCTAACTTAAAAAGTGATATGGCATTGAATGGTACGGGACGTTTCCCCATCCGGTATTCGGGAAATGCGCAGGCTATCACAGAAAGCGAAAATGAGTAATTTACGTATTATTCAAAAATGTGCATTTTATCTATTTATCGTGAAAAATTAGTTTTCAAACGATTTTATTTAGATCAAACAGGGTAGTTATTTAATTTTGAATGAATTAAACAATTTAGCCCCATGAAAAAATTATTCACATTCGTTATTTTAGTTGGTTTTTTAAGTGGTTTTCAAATGACCAACGCTCAAGAAACCGCTGAAAATTTAGAAGTCATTCCTTCAAATTATAAAAAAAGGAGTCCTATTTACGATTATTCCGAAAAACAATTAAACAATGTCGATACCATTCCCGATTTCGCTTCACGCAGTACTAAGCTAAAAATTACGGGAACCATTTTTGAAAATGACGGCATTACACCAGCCAAAAATGTATTGCTGTTTATTCATCAAGCTGATGAAGACGGCAATTTCGAATTAAAACGTGAAAACAAAAAACGCTATGTACACCACCGCGGATGGATAAGAACCAATGCCGATGGCAAATACACGTTTTACACTTTTGTACCCGGTTCATATGTTTATGGCAACGAACTGCGCCAAATATTACCTATTTTAAAAGAACCCGGTAAGCCAGAATATGCTATAGAAAGTTTTGTTTTTGATAACGATCCGTTGTTAAAAGGTTCGTGCCGTGAAAAAATTGAAGCGACCAACCCCAACCGTATTTTAAAACTCGATAAAAAGGAAGGCTTATTTATTGCCCAGCGCGATATTATTTTGGGTAAGGAGCAGGTCGAATATTAAATATAACCAACTTTACTAAACTAAATAAAACCAAGGTTAACCGCCTTGGTTTTTTTATGATTAAACAATTCATTTTCAAAAGAATTCCCATTTTATTCTTTCAATCATTTTATGAACCCTAACTTTGCCTTAATTTTTAAATTTAAAAAGATATTATGAGTAAAGTAAAGGCAAATGATACCATTGAGGTACATTACACTGGAAAATTAACAAACGGACAAGTATTTGATAGCTCTTTGGAAAGAGAACCATTGCAAGTGCAATTGGGGCAAGGGCAACTTATTCCAGGTTTTGAAAAAGCCTTGGTAGACATGGCCGTAAACGAAAAGAAAACCGTAACCATTGCAAAAGAAGATGCTTACGGCGAAGTACACGAACAATTGTTTCAAAAAGTGCCAACTGCCGATCTACCAGAAAACATAAAACCAGAAGTAGGGATGGGGCTTGTAGGCTCTAGACCAGATGGTGGCGAGCAGCAGTTTAGAGTTGCCGAAGTAAACGACGACCATATTGTTGTTGATGCCAATCATCCATTGGCCGGACAAGATTTGGTTTTTGACTTGGAATTGATTGCTATTAAGTAATTAGCAAACCTATATTTTTAAGTAGAAACGCTCCAATTTAATTGGAGCGTTTTTTCTTTTGAGCCAATCTTTAAATGGATTGCAACAAATTAAACGCTACTTGTTAAGTAGTTTTATAATGTAAATCAATAATGATTTATATAACCTTAAAACTATTGAACGATGAGCAAACCATGGCAAGACAAAGCAAAAGGCAATTGGAATATTGCCAAAGGAAAATTAAAACAAAAATGGGGCGAACTTACCGATGATGATTTAGATTATCAGGAAGGCCAAGAAGACGAACTGTTAGGTAGAATACAGAAACGTACTGGTGAGTCCAAAGAAAAGATTAATGAATTTTTAGACAGTTTAAAATACTAATCGCTACCAGTTATTTTGATAAAGAAAAATCCCGTGGAAACGGGATTTTTTAGTTTTTAAAATGAAAATTTTATCAAGGGTTTCGCGACACATTGCCCGTATCGCTATCAATAAAGGCCAATGCGGTTGAAGGGTTTTGAATCTGCTTCGCTTTATGCCGAGTAAATACAATGGCACCATTCAGTGCTTTTGGGTTTTCCCGTAAAATGGTAATACAATCGTCATTATCAAAATTAGACAGGTCGCCTTCTACTTCCTTTTCATTGATAATATCTTGAAGTTGGGCGCCCAAGCGGGAACACAATTCTACCCATTGTGTACCAGTAAGTTGCTGTTTGGATATATCGATAGCTTGCAAACTTTTTTTCGAAGCCTGTAAATAGCCCAAGGTTTGGGCATCGTTGTAATCTTCACTGTTGTATACGCAGGTAATCTCCCTGCTATCGTCGCTAAATACTCCCATAATTAATATGTTTTCATTTTCTCTTTCCGTTTTTTCAGTTGCTTAATTAGTTCGGTAACTGTTTCGTTTATCGACTCCTGAAAGTTATCATGCGAAGCTTCTGCAAACAATCGTGGACCAGGAGCACTCAATCGAATGCCACATTTTTTACCTGTCTCATCAGAGCTGGTATTTTCAGTCTTAAAAAATACATCGGCTCGATTTACAAATTCATAATTTGTAAAAACGCGTTCCAATTGTTTTTTGGCATGCGCTTCCAAGGTTTCACTGGCCGTTACATCGTGGTATTCAAATATAATATGGTTCATAATTTTATGGTTTTACTCAAAGTTAACCAGAACCTATAAAATCAGTTGACTTATTCGCTACCAATATGTCCTGTTTTGCTCCAAATAGCATTTGGAATAGTCTTTACCGCTTTTAAGTTAAAAGAGGATGAAAAGAAGTTTTATTTTTATAAAAGTTGAACAAAAATTCTGTACCATGCTCTTAGTTTTACAATCTACTGCCGAAACCATTACTAAATCCATAAACAATTATTACGAAATTTTTATTGAAGTTTTGCCAAGAATAGCCTTGGGTATATTTGTCATTATTTTGGGGATTCTAATCGCCCAATTACTCACCAATGTATATAAGAAACGAATTTTGAAGAAAGCTGAAGATCCCTTAATGGCAAAATTTTTAGCTCAAGCCATTAAATTGGTTTTAATCGTAATTGCAGTATTGTTGGCACTTCGGGTAGCGGGCTTGAACGGTGTAGCTACGGGAGTACTTACTGCTGCTGGTGGGGCGGCCATTATTTTAGGTTTTGCCTTTCAGGATATTGGAAAAAACTTTTTGGCTGGTATTATCCTGGCTTTCAATCGTCCGTTTAACGTCAACGACACGGTTAAGGTGGATGAATTTTTTGGTAAAATAAAAGGACTGAATTTTCGATATATGCACATGAAATCGTTCGATGGTCGCGACATTTACGTTCCTAATAGCGATGTATTGACCAAACCAGTAGAAAACTATACTGCCGATGGTTTCTTTAGAAATGAATTTGTTGTTGGTATAGGCTATGAAGACGACATTGAAAGTGCCAAAAACATCATTCAGCAAATATTGGATAAAAACGACTACATCGTGAATGACGACGAACACGAAAATTTTGTTTACGAAGACGAATTGGCTGCCAGTACCGTTAATCTCAAAATTTTCTTTTGGGTGGATACGTTCGATTACCGAAAATCGGCAATCGTAGTCCGCGGAAACTTAATGAGACAGATTAAAGAAACTCTCGAAAAAGAAGGCTTCAACCTGCCTGCCGATATTAAAGAGTTGAAACTTTACGGAAACGAAGAAGACATCCCATTACGGGTACTTACCGATTCGCCGGATGAACAAACAGAACAATAAATTTAGCTGAAGACTCACTATTCAAATTATAAAAAAACAAAATCATGGAACATAAAGTCACACTCCGAAAAATAGAACATGTTAACCACAACGTGCTGCATTTGGTAACCGATAAGCCCAAAGGATATCAATTTACGCCAGGGCAAGCCACAGAGCTGTCTATCGACAAACCCGGTTGGGCCGATAAAAAACGACCATTTACTTTTACCAATTTGCCTGAGGACAAAGAATTGGAATTTACCATAAAGATCTACCCGTCACACAACGGTGTTACCGAGCAGCTCGAAAAACTACAGGTGGGCGACCAATTATTAATCGGTGATGCTTGGGGCGCTATTCAATACAAGGGAAAAGGCGCGTTTATTGCCGGTGGAGCAGGGGTTACCCCTTTTATTTCTATACTGAAAGATTTAAAACAAAAGGGCGAATTGCAAGGCAACCAACTGTTTTTTAGCAACAACGAAGAACGCGATTTCATTAATAAAAACAATTTAGAAGCTTGGTTGGGCAACGATTTACACTTGATTCTGTCGGAAGAAGAACACAGCGATTATGCCCACGGATTTATAGATAAAGCTTTTTTGGAAAAACACAATCTCGAAGTCAGTAGACCTGTGTACCTCTGTGGGCCACCGCCTATGATGGAAGCCGTGGAAGCCGATCTCTACAAAATGGGATTACCAAAATCACATTTGGTGGTTGAGGAATAAATGTGGGCTATTCTTTTGATTACTATAGACTTAATATTCAAGTGTGTTGAAGCAGACCTATTTAAAACCTGTGAGTTCACAGAAAGATATCAATGAAAACCATTCAAGTCAATTTATGAACGATTAGCGTCAATACATTCAGGATGGAGATTGTATATTAAAATAAAATTAAATATACATGATAAAACCTAGAGAAACAGCACCTGAATTATCAATAAAATTAGTGAACGGTACCACTTGGACGCTCAGAGAACAAAATCCGGAGCATTTTAACTTGATCTTATTTTATCGAGGTCAGCATTGCCCGATATGTAAAAAACAGCTAGAAGAACTTCAAGCAAAGTTATCCGAGTTTAAGGAACGTGGTATTAACATCATCGCCATAAGTACAGATACAGAATCCGCAGCCAAGACTACGTACCAAGAATGGAATATTTCCGATATTCCTGTTGGATATGGTTTTTCTATTGACGAGGCAAAAAAATGGGGATTGTTCATTTCTAAAGGTATTAATAATGAGCCGGATCACTTTGCGGAACCCGGGCTTTTTCTATTAACGCCAGAACATACCGTTTACTGGCAATCCATACAGTCCATGCCTTTTGGAAGGCCTGATTTCAATGATGTGCTTAGAGGAGTTGACTATATTTTAAAAGAAGACTACCCTGCGAGGGGAGAAGCATAGTAAAGAAAAGTAACTAACAATTAAAAAAGAAAAGACATGAAAGTACAACCATATTTAGCATTTAATGGAGACTGTAAAAATGCCCTAGAACATTATAAATCTATTTTAGGGGGCAATATTATTAATGAACAAACCTATGAGGATGTTCAGACCGATATTCCAGAGCATTACAGGAAAAAACTTCAACATGCAGAATTAAAGGGAAGTGGTTTTCATTTGATGGCTTATGACGCCTCACCAGATACACCACTCACCAACGGTTCAAATATCAGCGTGAGCATAGACGTCGATTCGAAGGAGAAAGCTAAGGATATATTTGCAAAACTTAGCGAGAAAGGTAAAGTTCATACAGCGTTTCAGGATATGCCCTGGAATGCCTGCTATGGTAGATGCTCAGACCAATTCAATATCAGTTGGATGGTCAATTACAAAAAAGATTAACAACGAAGTCTCATTTAATAAAGCAAGGTCTAGAACCTTGCTTTTTTACTATTGTTATAAAACGAAAAAAAACAGAGATTTCCGTCATTGCGAGCAAAGCGAAGCAATCTTATCAATGGAACTCTGAATAAACAGATTACTTCAGTCATTCTTTCCTCGTAATGACACTTATTTAAGCATACAAAATCAAAAATACCCCAAGCATTATGCCACACAGTGGCACCAATTTTTTACGCTTATTATGTTCCTTAAACATAAAACCGCCCACCACTACAGCAATTAAAATCTGACTCCGTTTTATGGCCGATAATAACATAATTAAGGCGTCGGGGTCTTGCAGCGCCTTGAAATAAAAATAGTCGGCAGCCTGTAACAGCACACCAACGGCAATAATACTCCATCGGAATTTGAACGCCTTGCGCTTTTCAGCTTTCGGAAAAAAGGTAATGCTTAAAATAATCAGTAAAATAAATACGGTATAAAAACAGAACCAAAACTGTAAGGTTTGCGGGTTAAGGCTTAAACTCTGTATTAAGAACTTATCGTAGAGTCCGCTACTGGCGCCCAAAAATGTAGCGACCACGATGGTTAAAATCCAACGGTTGTTTTTAAAAATAATACCTTCCTTTTTTCCGATTTTAGAATATAAAATCATGGAAAATATAATCAGAAAAAAGCCAAGCCATTGCAGTAGGTTAGGGCGCTCCTGATAAATAATCATGGCTCCGATAAAGGTAAAAAACGGTCCGGCCGACCGAATAGGCGTTACAATGGTAATAGGCAAATGTTTTAAGGCCACATACGCCAATACCCACGAACAGGCCATGATGGCCGACTTAATAAAAATATAGCCATGCGTTTGCCAACCGATATCTTGAAACTGTAACCCATGCGCAGCGGCATACTCGGGATACACCATTGCCCATAAATAAAATACAGCTAGAAACACAAAACCACTCGATACCGTACCAAACAATACCGGATACACCTCGTTACCCTGAACAGCGTGTTTTTTGCACAAATTGTGCAATCCTAAAAAAAGTGCGGCCAAAAGCCCTAGATACATCCACATAATCGGGCGCGAAAATAAGTATTTATGTGGGTTTGGGCATGGGTACCTGGGGTTAATTTTTTAATCCTCTAAAAAACGTGACACTGCGACATATGGAATTACTACATTAGACTGGACATAAAGATGAGAGAATATGTTTGCTAGTTTTTATTTTAGCAATTATGAGAAGAAAATCTAAACATTACACCTTAGAATTTAAACAAAAAGCCGTCGAGTTGAGTTATGCCAGAGGCAATGTAAAACAAGTATGTGAAGACC
>NZ_JAAVJS010000695.1:0-318 GCF_012037625.1 Tamlana crocina | reverse complement strand
ATGGGTAACCGGTAACCGGCAACCGTCTTATAAGACAATTTTCAAGAAAAGTTTCCAGTTAAGCAAGTAAAAAGCTACGCAGGTCCTGGATTTCTATTCCCTCTACTGTGTTACCGGAAAAAGCTTCCAGTGTCACTACCTTCTTTGGGTAGTTATCCCGAATATTCTTAAGATTTCCAAATTCCCTTTCCAGGGTTTCGGGATTGTTAATGCTAAGCGCTACTTGCACGTATAACTTTTCCCCTTCTTTTTCTGCTATAAAATCTATTTCTTTATCCCCCAATATTCCTACCTGCACCTTATAACCTCTAAACAGCA
>NZ_JAAVJS010000694.1:0-318 GCF_012037625.1 Tamlana crocina | reverse complement strand
CCAATAGGAAATAATGTTTTTGCCAGCTGTTCCTGGGATAACTGACATAGGAAATAGGATTGATCCTTGTTGTTATCCTTTCCGGAGAGCAGGCGGTAAACCTGTTTGCCATCGACCTGAGTTTCTCCTTTACGGCAGTAATGTCCGGTAGCGACAAAGTCGGCACCCAGGGAAAGGGCGATCTTCATAAACACGTCAAACTTTATCTCCCGGTTACAAAGTACATCAGGGTTAGGGGTTCGGCCGCGTTCATATTCATTGAACATGTAATCTACAATACGCTCCTTATATTCTGCACTAAGATCTACGGTTTGGAAC
>NZ_JAAVJS010000693.1:0-318 GCF_012037625.1 Tamlana crocina | reverse complement strand
TGCATTCCACCGTGGCTTCTCCGTCTGCATCTGGTATGGTAAAGGCTGGTGTTTCGATGGTATAGGTAAATGCCCAAGTATCTGAATTATTGGCGCAGTCCGTATAAGTGTAGGTGTATGTTCTCGTTCCTTCACAGGTCAATGGGTCCGGGGTTTCGGTAACTACTGCAGCTGAGGGCGACAGGGTATTGCCACAGGCATCGGTAACCGTTGGCAATGTGAATGTCTCGGTGGCATCGTCAATGCATTCCACCGTGGCTTCTCCGTCTGCATCTGGTATGGTAAAGGCTGGTGTTTCGATGGTATAGGTAAATGCCC
>NZ_JAAVJS010000692.1:0-318 GCF_012037625.1 Tamlana crocina | reverse complement strand
CCTGCAGCAGCCAGTAAATGTCTCACACTCATAAATCCGCGTCGATGCAAGTCACTTTTCATGCCTTCCACCCGCTGCCTACAATGAGTTGTGAGCTCCATTCCCTCACTAAGTTTTTCAAATGGCTCTTCTATCTTCCAAATGAGGACTTTAGTTGCGGGATTTATTGTTATTGTTTTGTAAAGGGGCATAAAAAACTCTTAGATATTCTGTACTTTTGCAGTTCTGAAAAACGTAATCAAATATAATAATATGTCAACGAAAACGGTGCCTTATACTAAGTATAAAGTTAAAGATATTTCCCTTGCAGACTGGGGG
>NZ_JAAVJS010000691.1:0-319 GCF_012037625.1 Tamlana crocina | reverse complement strand
AAAAAATCATCGTTCAGAAAATCTTCTTTCTTCATAAGTGTATAAAATTTAAAATTAAACAAAAAAAAATATCGAGGGTTGCAACCCTCGATATTTAAACTTTACACACTTAGTGAGATACTGCCAAAATGGACTTTAAGATGAATGACTAAGCTGCTAGTTTCTGGTTATACATATCTAATTCAAATTCTCTTAAAGTTTTGCATCCTAAAAAGGAATGTCTTCTTTTATTATTGTACCAAGTTTCTGTCCATGTAAAGATTGATAACTCAGCTTCGGATCTTAGCTTGTAGTAGTGCCCATAACCCCATTCCACCTT
>NZ_JAAVJS010000690.1:0-320 GCF_012037625.1 Tamlana crocina | reverse complement strand
CCCTCTTTTCGGAGGGTTTTTTTGTGCTCATCTCCCCCGGCCCCTACAGAGGAGGGGAGGCAGTTTGAGTGCTCTTTTCAGTAACACTAAACCTGCCGAAGGCAGTGGTGCCGCAGGCACCTAAGTGTTCCCCTCCTTTTTTCAAGGAGGGGTGGCTGCCGAAGGCAGACGGGGTGGTCCGGAGACAAATCCCTCCGCAGGAGGTGCGCAGCTGTCTAAAAAAGGTCTTGCCTCTTGATTCTTGCAGCGCAGCGGTCTTGGTTCTCATTTTAAATCTCAGTATATTTGCAGTCTTATGCAAATACTTCCTCTTTTTATCA
>NZ_JAAVJS010000689.1:0-320 GCF_012037625.1 Tamlana crocina | reverse complement strand
AGTGGAGCATTGATTTCTTCAGGCTCCAAAAAGGGGATAGATTTAAGCTGGTTTATAACGAGAAGTACATTAACGATACTATCTATGCCGGGATCGAAAATATAGAAGCAGCGGTTTTTTACCATGAGGAAAAACCCTATTATGCTTTCAATTTTATGGTGGATTCTGTAGCCGGCAGCAGAGATTATTATGACGAAAAAGCAAGACCTTTACAAAGCTTTTTTCTAAAAGCTCCTCTAGATTTTTTCAGGATCTCATCCCGCTTTAGCCCCAACAGGTTTCATCCGGTTCAAAAGCGCTGGAAAGCTCATAAAGGCACC
>NZ_JAAVJS010000688.1:0-320 GCF_012037625.1 Tamlana crocina | reverse complement strand
AAGATCGGCAATAGAAAAACTTTGAGAGAAACTTACAAATGGCTTGAAGATATCCCAACGGTTATAACGCAAACCAGCATTAAAGGTGGTAGCATCATATTTTAATTCTCCGCCTTCAACAGGCACATTTCCCTGAGGGGTACCGCCATTTGGTAAGATATATATCGTGGTGTAGTCAGGAATTTCAATGTTGATATTCTCAAACCTGATCCCGGCTTTTAAAACAAAATCCCTGTAAAGCGTTTTTAGCTGGGCGTAAGGTGCGAAGTTTTTCATATCAACTTCAGGAACCCAAAGGCGCCCATCAACCAGGTGCTGCG
>NZ_JAAVJS010000687.1:0-321 GCF_012037625.1 Tamlana crocina | reverse complement strand
CAAATATCGGAGGTTCAGGCGAAAGCATTGGTTCTTTGCCTACAAATGGTTACAGGAAACTGCAAAGCATTATCCAAACCTTTTTGTGCATTGGCAATATGGCTTTAAGCCTTAGACTTGTTAAGAAGAGCCGTATGATGCGAGAGCATCACGTACGGTTCTGTGAGAGGTTTAGGGGTGAGATTCCCCTTTACCTACTCGACTTTTTTAATCCGCTATGACCATTCCAGCTATGAATTAATAGTCATTTTCACCCGAACTTCCCGCTCGAACCAAACCATAGCCCCGCGTCCGAGTTAGGTCCGCTTCGTGATCGACAAG
>NZ_JAAVJS010000686.1:0-321 GCF_012037625.1 Tamlana crocina | reverse complement strand
TATCTTTTTCCGAAGCAGAAAAATTTTCATAGGTAGCGGCTTCAGCTTTAAAGGTTTCAGCAAAACGTTCAAGGCAGGAATTGATAAAATTCGCGCCCATGGAATCTTTGGTTTCAATGGTGCAGTGCAGCTGGAAGTAATCTCCCAATAATTCAGTTTTATCCCGAAGTTCCAGATTGATCACTCCGCCGCCGCGTTTTTCCATGTTCTTGGTAAGGGGAGCGACCGCCTCCAGCAATCTTGGCTTTACGTGTAGAAAGAAATCGGAAAGCTTTGATCTATCTCCCTGGTACATGAAATGCACCTGACCTATTTTTTGAG
>NZ_JAAVJS010000069.1:0-693 GCF_012037625.1 Tamlana crocina | reverse complement strand
GTTAGGCCTCGTTACACGACTTTGCAGTGATCAACCTTCCGAATATGGCGAAATCTGACACATATTGAGAAGCAACGACAATACGCATCAATATGGCTGCACGGGGTAATATGGAATGGCGTGCCTGGAGAGGGAAATGCATGAACTTGGGAAGCCCTAACAGAGTTGGTGAGCCAGCCAACCGCTGAGGGTGGCGGATATGCTCGTAGTACTGTTGATATGCAGGACAACATAACCTGCAAGGAGGGAAGGAGCATTACTTATAACCATTGTTTCAGATAGAAGTAACCAGATAGAATTAAGGAATTGAGTACTTATCAAAATATCAAAAAGGAGATAACAAAACTGTCGCTAAAGAAGCGCAACGAGTTAAGCTCGCGGGAAAGAGTGCGACTTTTACAACTGAAACTATATCTAAAAGCCAAACAGGAAAAGGAGTTTAAATTCTACGTTCTCTATGACAAAATATTTCTGCAACATATTTTAAAAGAAGCCTACCGTCGCTGCAAAGCGAAAGGAGGTATTGCAGGGATAGACAACCAGAGGTTTACGGATGTGGAGACTTACGGTAGCGAAAAATTCTTGAACGAACTTCAAGAAGAGCTCCGAACCCGTAAGTACAAACCACAAGCGGTTAAGCGCGTCTTATTAGAGAAAGAAAACGGTGGAAAGCGCCCCATAGGCATACCGACA
>NZ_JAAVJS010000685.1:0-321 GCF_012037625.1 Tamlana crocina | reverse complement strand
AAGAGGTTTAAAAAAGGCCTTTTTATTCATGCATTCTCCACAGGATAAGACCGTGGAAGTAAGCAACGCCGAAGATCTTTACAGGAGCGTACGGCATCCCAAAAGTTTTGTTTCCCTCGATGGTGCAGATCACCTCCTTACCAATAAAGATGATTCCATTTATGCAGGAAACTTAATTGCTTCCTGGGCTTCACGTTATTTAAAGATCCCTGAGGACGAAGAACTTCCTACCGACTATGAAGTAGTAGCAAATCTTGGAAAGGAAGGCTTTACAACTCAAATGAGAGCCGGCAGACATTATTTTATAGCAGATGAGCCTGT
>NZ_JAAVJS010000684.1:0-321 GCF_012037625.1 Tamlana crocina | reverse complement strand
CGGAAGTGTGGAAAACTATGCGGTTCTTGCATTACTCCCCTCTTATTTGGAGAGACAGGGTTCTTCTCTGATTTACATGGTTGACGACCTCATCAAAAAGAGCAAAAATCCTGACAGCGGATTCTATCTTCACGACCTGGAGGCCATGAC
Source organism: Tamlana crocina (assembly GCF_012037625.1). NCBI lineage: Bacteria > Pseudomonadati > Bacteroidota > Flavobacteriia > Flavobacteriales > Flavobacteriaceae > Tamlana > Tamlana crocina. The sequence goes on along the minus strand of NZ_JAAVJS010000684.1, from coordinate 171 downwards.
CCAAAAACTTTATGATCTGGAGAAGAAGAAACAAAAAGTTTTGCTCATAGGGGTTTCTTTCGCTTTGCTGGACCTCGCAGAAAAGCATTCCCTCAACCTGCAGCACACTATTGTCATGGAAACCGGGGGCATGAAAGGCCGCAGAAAAGAGATGATAAGGGCAGAACTTCA
>NZ_JAAVJS010000683.1:0-322 GCF_012037625.1 Tamlana crocina | reverse complement strand
CGCAATAAACTGGAGGCTTTTATAAGGAAGTTCTATTTGAACGAACTTTTAAAGGGTTTTATCTTGTTTATAGCTATTGGCCTGTTGTATTTTCTTATTACGTTATTTATAGAATATCTTCTTTGGCTTAATTCGACGGGCCGCAGTATCCTGTTCTGGACTTTTATTGCTGTGGAATTATTTCTCTTCGGAAGATTTATTATTTATCCGCTACTGAAACTCTTTAAGATCTCCCGCGGAATTGATTACGCTGAAGCATCGAAGATCATTGGCAGGCATTTTCCTGAAGTAAGTGACAAACTCCTCAATCTTTTACAGCTTA
>NZ_JAAVJS010000682.1:0-322 GCF_012037625.1 Tamlana crocina | reverse complement strand
CGGAAGTTTTTTTAACCATTCTTCCTTTCCGTACAGGATTCCAACCCCTGTAGGGCCGCACATCTTGTGAGCAGATACCGTATAGAAATCTACATCCAGCTCCTGAACATCAGCTTTGATATGCGGTGCGGCCTGTGCACCATCTAAAAGAACAGCTGCGCCTATTGCATGTGCTTTTTCAATGATCTCCTTTACAGGATTCACAGTGCCTAAAGCGTTGGAAACATGATTTACGAAAACCAGTTTGGTCTTTTCTGAAAGCAGGTTTTGAAATTCATTCATGTTAAGTGTTCCGTTGTCATTCATAGGAATGACCTTTAGA
>NZ_JAAVJS010000681.1:0-322 GCF_012037625.1 Tamlana crocina | reverse complement strand
TCAATTCCCATGTGTTGACATATCCATTTCGCACCGGCCAGATTTTGAAGATTATGGCTTCCAAAAACTGAAACAGGCATGTCTCCCTCGGGCGTGTGGAGCAGCGTCATTTCATCTTCCACATGAAATTCGGGAGTTTGATAAGGATGTTTTCTTATTGTATTTGTAGTTGCAGCAACCAACTGCTTAAGCTGTAGATCTTCTTCGTTATAGACAAGAATTCCCCCTTTTACAATGGAGTCAATAAAGATCCTGAATTGTTCCACGTAGGTTTTATAAGTAGGAAACACATTAATATGATCCCAGGCAATTCCACTGAGGA
>NZ_JAAVJS010000680.1:0-322 GCF_012037625.1 Tamlana crocina | reverse complement strand
CTTTAACCTCAAGATCGCTTATGCCCTGTTCAAGTAACAGGTCAACATTCTGGATAAAAACCTCATTACCGAGGCTTTGTTTCCCATAGGAAATTTTCATTCCCTCATGAGCTACAAATTCTTCAATTTTAGAGGTAAAACCTATAGGAATTCCAAGGAGATGGGTGCAAAGATTTTTAAAGGTATAGGTGATCCTGGGAGTGATTTTCTGAGTGTATACCAGCAGCATAGGCTAAATTTAAAGCAAACCTTCATCGGCAAAGCTAAAATAGGATTTCTCGGTTACAATAACGTGATCCAGCACCTTTATATCAAGGCTCTC
>NZ_JAAVJS010000679.1:0-323 GCF_012037625.1 Tamlana crocina | reverse complement strand
GAACTACAGATACCAGGTAAAAATCATTGAATTCGGCATAAGGATCGTAAACCTTTTCGGCAAGATGGTATGCATTGGTGAGATATTCTTGAGGATCATCGCCGGGGAATCCAAGGATGCTGATCTTTTCGCGGAAGCTAAGCTCCTCCTGCTCCTTTTCAAGGCTGCTGAAGTTTTCAAGCGGGGATATTTCCTGTGTAAGTACAGGCAGGCGGGCAAAATTATTGACTCCCGAAGCAAAAAAAAGATATGCTACCAATGGAAGTGCAAAAAGAACAAAAATGACCAGAAATTTTTTCATAAGACCTCTCCGGAAGATGTGC
>NZ_JAAVJS010000678.1:0-323 GCF_012037625.1 Tamlana crocina | reverse complement strand
AGGCTACAGCGACCATTTCCCGGTCTATATTCTCTTAATTAGAACAATCCTTTAGAACCATGAACTCCATGGTATTCTGGACAACATAAAGATAAGGGCGAGGGTATAAAATATCGCCAGTGTCTTGAACTTTGGTCTTGAGGTAAGCTTCTTCTTATGTTTAGAGTAACCCACAGTGATAAGGATCACTGAAATTATCATGATCAGTGGGTGTTCAACCAGATAAAGACGCAATGTTGAATCTTTCATAACACCACCCATACCTACTTCTCCAAAAGCCTTAAACCAGGGCGCTACAAAATATAGTACAATTCCAATAAGCA
>NZ_JAAVJS010000677.1:0-323 GCF_012037625.1 Tamlana crocina | reverse complement strand
AATCTTTCCTCCAACTATCCAAATCACAAAATGGAGATCTATAACAGATGGGGAGAGCCCGTATATAAAGGAAAAGCTGGAGATAATGAAGGTTGGGATGGAACTTCTTCCGAAGGATCTTTCGGCAGCGGAGTACTACCGGCAGGTGTATATTTCTACATCCTGTACTTCAACGACGGACAAACAGCACCTACTCAAGGTAGATTGTACTTAAGCAGATAATTTTGAAATATTCGAAACACATGAGAAATTCTTTTATAAAAATTTTTACAGTTGTTTGCATTGCCCTTTTTTCACTAAAGGGTAATGCACAACAAGATCCA
>NZ_JAAVJS010000676.1:0-323 GCF_012037625.1 Tamlana crocina | reverse complement strand
AACTCTTAGAAGGAGTATCCCTGCTCCTCTCGAAAAGGGGAAAATTCAGTGTCATTATTCCTTATGCCGAAGAAGAGAAATTCGTCGCTCTGGCATCCGGATTCAAACTTTTTCCGAAGCGTATCACTCGCGTAAAAGGAACTCCGGAATCTGCAGTAAAAAGAACCCTGCTGGAATTATCATTTTTGGAAGGTGAGCCATTGGAAGATGAATTGATCATCGAAACCGCCAGACATCAATACACTCCGAAATACACCGAACTGGTGAAGGATTTTTACTTGAAGATGTAGGCGAAACTAACCTAGACCTCACAGCTTTCTAAA
>NZ_JAAVJS010000068.1:0-703 GCF_012037625.1 Tamlana crocina | reverse complement strand
ACCGTGGAAAACCTTGGGTATTATGATAAATCCAAGCTGAAAAAGAACAAGAAGGCCATTAAAAAGCTTGAATCTGAAATTGATGAACTCAAACGGAATGTTTTCTATTTCATCAAGACCATTGAAGAAAATTCCCTTGATTCTAATCGGTTTTACATCCTTATCCTGGATTACCTGCAGGATATGGTGCAATCTATCGGCTATATTACCCGGAATAGCTACAACCACGTAAACAATAACCATAAGAATCTAAAGTTCAACCAGATCAAGGACCTTAAAAGGGTTGATGATAAGATCCAGAAGCTCTTTGACGAAATTGAAGAGATTTTTGAACAACAGGATTTTGCACGCATTGAAAATGTGCTTGCGGGAAAACAGGAGCTATTTAATGAAGTTTCCCAGCTCATTGAAAAGCAGATCAAACGCATTAGAACCACGGAGAGCAGCCCTAAGAATTCTGAACTCTATTTCGGACTTTTATTGGAAACCAGGGATCTCGTAACTTCCACTATGAACCTTTTGGAACTTTACCGGGAATTCAATATTGCCGTAGAAACTACAAGTTTTCCAAAGCGGGAATTACCTGTGAAGTAGCTGGTCTGGTTGGTCGGCCTGAGACAGAAGCGCATCAACCAAACATTGTTCAAGATGAAACTACACCTTATGGTACACCTGCGGCTGCCTGAATTGGCAGCCATCATAG
>NZ_JAAVJS010000675.1:0-323 GCF_012037625.1 Tamlana crocina | reverse complement strand
ATCGAAACCTACGGAGTTGTGAAGCTGACCAAAAAAGGTGAAAAATTCCTGCAACAGCCCGGCTCTTTTATGATGACTGAAGATCATATCTATGAGGTTGGAGGAAGTGACAGCATAGTTTCTGCTGGCCGTTCCGGAGGAACAGATGAAAACCTTGTGAAGATACTGAAGGAGCTTAGAAAGAATGTTGCCAAGAAAAGAGGACTTGCTCCATATTTGGTATTTCAGGATCCTTCTTTAGAGGATATGGCCTTAAAATATCCGGTAACCATTGAAGAATTAGGAAATATTCATGGAGTAGGGGAAGGGAAAGCAAAAAAATA
>NZ_JAAVJS010000674.1:0-323 GCF_012037625.1 Tamlana crocina | reverse complement strand
ATCCCCCAGTTAGAAGAGAACGATTAAATATGCCTAAACCAGGAAATAATTTTAGCTATTAATTCATAAGAATCTAATATTGCGCCATGGTTTGTCATCCTTTCCTCTCTCCACTTTTTTCTCATTGATTGATGATCGCCAGTTCGAGCCTGCCTGTCCCTTAGGTGGGTGTTTTTTACCGAAAGCGATAGCTGAGGGAAAAATTGTATCGAGAATTCGATACAATCCCGACTCCTCGGGATCATTCGAACTGGCGAGGGTTTTCTTCCATTGCATGTTAGTTACAGTGTTTTTACAACTACACGCCAGTTTGAGCATGCCTG
>NZ_JAAVJS010000673.1:0-323 GCF_012037625.1 Tamlana crocina | reverse complement strand
AGGAGTTCAGGGGCAGCCAACAAGTCGTTTTTACTGTAGGCATCAATAGAAAATGAAATAAATCGTTCATTAAGGATATCATAGACGCCCTGAATACGTGCATTGCATACTTTTGAATGTGCGTTAGCCACCCCTGAGAATATTTCAAATAACCTTTTGGGAAGCCTTATAATGGTGCTGTCCTGAACGATCATTCTGTTGAAAACAGCACTCAAATTTCTATCCTGGACTGCAACATTGGTAATTTTTTTCAAAATCATTACCTCAAGTACTCCTTTAAAAAATTCCACACAGCAGCTATTGATTTTTTTCCAAATGGCCAC
>NZ_JAAVJS010000672.1:0-324 GCF_012037625.1 Tamlana crocina | reverse complement strand
AGAAACATCAACTGCTGCTGGCTGTCGACAACACTTTTGCAACGCCATACCTGCAGCAGCCACTGGAACTGGGAGCAGACATCGTGATGCACAGCGCAACGAAATACCTGGGAGGTCATAGCGATGTGGTGCTTGGTGGTTTGGTGTTGAATGACGAGGAGCTTGCAGAGAGACTACAATTCAACCAAAATGCAAGTGGTGCTATTTGTGGACCACAGGATAGTTTTCTTGTTTTGAGAGGGATCAAGACCCTGCACCTGCGTATGCAAAGACATTGCGAAAACGGGGAAGCAGTCGCCAGATTCCTAAAAAATCATCCCGGGG
>NZ_JAAVJS010000671.1:0-324 GCF_012037625.1 Tamlana crocina | reverse complement strand
CGCATCTATCTTCGTCTGAAACTTTAACTGCAAATATTATTGACGTTGAACCAGTAAAGCTTTAACAGGTGGATCTCTTCCTTATTGGGAAAACAAATCCTTTAATAGGAATTTCCAATAAAGGTTTTCTTGGTAATTGACTCCGTCTGCTTTACATTTGTTACTTCAAATCAACAGAGATTGATTTATAAAGAAGCGTGGAGAGACAGGCTCTGTGATACGCTAGCAACCAGAAACATTCAAGGTGCTAATTCCTGATCCAATTTTGGAGAATATAAATTAAGAACAGATTAAACATTACACCCAAAGAATTTCAGCGACTTT
>NZ_JAAVJS010000670.1:0-324 GCF_012037625.1 Tamlana crocina | reverse complement strand
TATGTGGACACAGGCGATGTCCTCCCAACAAAGCAGGACCGGGAAAATTATTTACAAAAGAGAAATTCAGATAAAGACATAGGATTTATAGATCTGGAGCGTGTAACAGAGCTTACAGATAAACCACAATATCTTATTTGCAGTCATAAGGATCCCGATAAATTGGGAGAAACATATCAGCAATCTGCATTAAAATATTTTGATAAAGTCGCCTTGCTATATGCCGAAAAGATTGCGCAGTTACTTAAAAATGGATATCAAAATGTTTACCTCGTTACAGATCACGGATTTGTACTAACCGGGGTGCTGACGAATTCAGATAAA
>NZ_JAAVJS010000669.1:0-324 GCF_012037625.1 Tamlana crocina | reverse complement strand
AGATGGAGATGCTGAAAATTCGGAAACCCAGGTTTGGCTGGAGTATGCCTTTAGATGTAAATACCTTTTAGAAGAGGATTATAAAAAATTACAGGTGGAGAGTGAAGAGGTTGGCAAATTAATTAATTATATGATCCTTAACCCCGGGAAGTTCGGGGTCAAAACAGAAGAATAATTTTTCTTATAAATAACTGATCACTGACCACTGATCACTGAACACTTAAAAAACATGGAGCTCCTCGACGGTAAAAAACTAAGCAACGAAATTCAGGAAGAAATTGCCCTGGAAGTAAAGAAAATGAAAGATCGCGGGGAGAAGGTACC
>NZ_JAAVJS010000668.1:0-324 GCF_012037625.1 Tamlana crocina | reverse complement strand
GAGTACCCCTATTCGTGTTCTGAATAAGGACATTCACACCCGGCAAGGGAAGCCCTTCCGAATCTACCACGGTTCCCGTGATCATTTTTTGTTGTGCAAAACCAATCTGCACCACTAACAGCAGCAACACCGTTAGAATCCCACTTAATTTTTGTTTCATTTTATTATTATTTGAATTAGCCAAGGCCAAAAATGATAATAATTTCTTAATAAAACAAAAGCTAAATAAAAGAACTTTTTCCATTTTTTTAATCACAGTCTTCACCAGCGTAGTCTTCTTCCCAAGGTTTTGGTTTTAAGAACAAATTTTAACAAAACGCTTAA
>NZ_JAAVJS010000667.1:0-325 GCF_012037625.1 Tamlana crocina | reverse complement strand
CCAGTACAGGAGATGCGACCCGGGTGAGCGGCCAGCCACAATTACAAACCTATCTTGTAGATTCCGAAGGCAATATCGAATTTCCGGTGCTTGGCACCGTGCACGTGGCGGGAATGACGAGGCAGGAACTTTCCCAAAAGTTGCAGAAAAAAATTGCTGTCTATGTACAGAATCCAATTATTAATATCAGAATTGTCAATTTCCAGGTAACCGTTCTCGGAGAAGTAGCAAATCCCGGGACTTTCAGCATTCCCGATGAATACCTCTCCCTGAATAAAGCTCTCGGGTTTGCAGGCGACCTGACCATCTATGGAAAAAGGGAAAA
>NZ_JAAVJS010000666.1:0-325 GCF_012037625.1 Tamlana crocina | reverse complement strand
ACAACGACGTTTACAAGAAACTTCTTGACATAGGAGATTTCATAGGTATCGAAGGAAAATTGTTCAAAACTCAGGTGGGAGAGAAAACCGTAATGGTTGAAAATTTCACGCTTTTAAGCAAGTCCTTAAAACCACTTCCGCTTCCAAAGACAGACAAAGAAGGGAACACTTTCGACGAGTTCAACGATCCTGAACTCCGCTACCGTCAGCGTTACGCCGATCTGGTAGTGAATCCAAAGGTAAAAGATATCTTTGTCAAGAGGACTAAACTCTTCAATGCGATGAGGAATTTCTTCAACGACAAAGGCTACTTTGAAGTTGAAAC
>NZ_JAAVJS010000067.1:0-703 GCF_012037625.1 Tamlana crocina | reverse complement strand
AGAGGAGCTTAAGGTGACTGTTCCAAAACTTGGTGACAAAAAACAAATTGTAGAACTCTCCACCCGAAATGCTAAATACTTTAGGCAGGAACGGTTTAAACAGATGAAGATCGTGGATCCAGACAGGCATGTCAACAGGGTGATGGCACAAATGAAGCAGGACCTGCGATTGCCGGAGGAGCCGCGGCATATTGAATGTTTTGACAACTCCAACATCCAGGGGAGCAATCCCGTGGCAGCCTGTGTGGTATTTAGAGATGGAAAACCCAGCAAAAAAGATTACCGGAAGTTCAATATTAAAACCGTCGAAGGACCCAATGATTTTGCTTCTATGGAAGAAGTAGTATTTAGGCGATACCGCAGGTTGCTGGAGGAAGGGGAACCTTTGCCGCAGTTGATCATTGTTGATGGTGGAAAAGGCCAGCTATCTTCGGGTGTAAAGGCGCTGGAAACTTTGGGCCTTCGGGGGAAGATCGCTATTATAGGTATTGCTAAACGACTTGAGGAGATCTTTTACCCCGGAGATTCTATTCCGCTGTACCTGGACAAAAAATCTGAAACTTTAAAGATCATTCAGCATTTAAGGAATGAAGCCCATCGTTTTGGCATCACCTTTCACCGGCAAAAGCGCAGCAGTGTCGCTTTGAATACTGAACTGGAGGAACTTCCGGGAATAGGGGAAAAAACGGTGGTGGAACTGCTA
>NZ_JAAVJS010000665.1:0-325 GCF_012037625.1 Tamlana crocina | reverse complement strand
AGTAGGTGAAATCTATTCCTTTTCTTATGCGCAGTAGAGCCAGAATCTGCTTATAAATATCGGCGTTTTCTGTTTCCAGTTTCTTTTCGGCGCCATCGGCATCACGGAAATTACTTACCACTTCCAAAATTCTCTGCGGCATCTCTCTCGGTGGTAATAGATAATCTACCACTCCTTCCTCTATGGCAGATCGCGGCATTGACTTATATTCAGCCGTCTCTTCAGTTTGAGCAAAGGTTATTCCTCCGTTTTCTTTTATAGCTTTTAATCCTGCTGTGCCATCAGATCCATTTCCTGTTAAAATCACTCCTATCGAATGAGACTG
>NZ_JAAVJS010000664.1:0-325 GCF_012037625.1 Tamlana crocina | reverse complement strand
CCCGGCTCCCGCTTTTAGCGCACCAACCCCGGAAGGTGAGGAACTCGCATTAAAGGATGTTTTGGGAAAAGTAACCTTGGTCGACTTTTGGGCAGCATGGTGCCGTCCATGTAGAGTGGAAAATCCAAATATTGTAAAGGTGTATAATGAATATCATGACAAAGGTTTCAATATCATCCAGGTTTCCCTTGATCGCCCGGGACAAAAGGATAAATGGTTAAAAGCTATTGAAGAAGACAATTTAGGCCAATGGAACCATGTTTCCAATTTGATGTTTTGGCAGGATCCTATTGCTGCCGAATACGGAATCAGAGCTATCCCCGCA